>JAHCHD010000058.1 GCA_026129915.1 Bryobacterales bacterium | reverse complement strand
GTTTCCTTCTGGAGCCATCCTCCGACGGGTGGAAAGATTCTCCTCCTGAGTGGGATCGATTCCTGGGCTACCTACGGAGCGGCTGTGTACATCACGAGTGAGCAGCACCTCGTGGAGTTCGAGGCCAAGCTCGGCAGTGCTTTCGGAACTTCTGACAAGGGCGTCCAAGTGCTGGTTCAAATGGACGGACACGATAATCAGCTGGCCAGCGTGCGCTATCACACGCACCGGATTCTGTAATGATTGCGGAACAATCTTGGGTTGGGATGGAGACCCTCTAGGTTACTCCCAGATCGCGAATCAGTGCATCAGCCGGGCTGATCACCAGTGCTTATTGTGTAGCTGAAACGAAACAGATATGGGCTATCGGAGGCGGGTTAATGGTGGACGGCATGGGATTCGAACCCACGACCCCCGCATTGCGAACGCGGTGCTCTCCCAACTGAGCTAGCCGCCCACACTTCTTCAGAATACCATGGCTGGAATCTAGGACCGCTGGCCAGTGGCCCTCCAAAACGTCATTCAGACTCGACGTTTTCATCAGGTTGCGCATTGCTCTGTGCCGCACGTCGGCCCTCCCAGTAACGTTGCATTCGCCGTGAGACTTCCTGCCGCTCCTCTGGACTCATGAACTTACGCCCACGGCGACTCTGGGCCAGATCTCCCCCGTTTGCAGCGTGCTTTTCCTGCAGCGCTTCCAATGCACGAATGAGGTCGTCGATACGTTTCCGCTCAGCAACCAAGTGAGCCAACACTGCATACAGATCCATGTCTACGTTTGCCTCGGATTCTACGTAATCAACCATCCATTCCACAGAATGAAATGATTACGGCACCAGACATTGTCTGACAAGAATTACTGTACCAGAAACGGCCACGTCCATTGCCACTGATATCCGTAGTAGAGCAATGCAACAGCGAGAGTTCCCCCAGCGATCAATACAAGCCCAGCCAATGTCCAATAGAAGACCGTCCAGGGGAACCGGCGTCCATCCTGATGGAGCACAAGCACATAGCTGAAGAGCACACCCACGAAGAACAACACGATCATGGGCACGGAGAAAATCATCAGGTTGAAGACGTCCGGTGTCGGTGTGATGATTGCCGCCAGAATCACGATGCCCAGAATCGCATAGCGTGAATTCCTCACCAGGAATCCAGGGCTAACGACGCGTAGCAGCGTCAGGAAGAAGATGAGAACTGGTAACTCAAAAACCAGTGAGATCGCTAGGACAACGTTCACGAAAAGATCAAAGTATTCGTCAATCGACACCAGCGGGGTGATATTGATGTCTCGCCCGATTCCGAGCAGGAATGTCAGGCCAAAACGAAAGGCTACGAAATAAGCGAATAGGCCACCGGTGATGAATAAACCAGCGGACACAATCACGAAAGGCGCGGCCCATCTTTTCTCGCGCCTATAGAGCCCTGGAGCGATAAAGCCCCATACTTGCCAGAGAATCCACGGAGACGCGAGAAACAACGAGGCGATCAGAGGAAGCTTAATGTAGACCACATTAAAGGCTTCCATCGGCTTGATCTGGGTGAGGTTCGGCGGATCAACTCCAAGTTCTGTGAGTGCGGCTTCTGCCGGTTGCTGCACAATCATCCAGAGATCAGGGGAAAACACGATACTGACGGCGAAGGCCAAACCCAGGCCTGCCACAATCTTGATTAATCGGGAGCGCAACTCCTCCAGATGTTCCATGAAGGACATCCTGAGCATGCCGTCTTCATCAGGATCCTCGTCATCGTCCGTGCTGGAAGAGCCGCCTCCTGGCGGCACCAATGCGCCGCCGACGGCCGTTTCCGATTTCGTCCCTGAGTCGACGGTGGTGCTTTGGTCCTTGGAGGTGTCGGCGTAGCTGTCTTCGTAATAGTCGTAGCGATAGGCTTGGTCTTCATCTCGCGACGGCTCAACGTGATACGGATTGACGGCGGTCACCCCATCGTCAGTGGGCGGCGTATCGCCGGGCTCCACCATCACCGTGCCAGGAGCATCGGGGGCCGGGTAGGCGGCGTCCCCCCCAACGAGATTGCCATCTTCATCGTAAAGGTACGGCTCGGCCGCCTCCTGGGCGTTCGCCGCATCCTCCGTAGGTGCGGATTCAGAACCCATTTCTGGGGTTTCCTTCACAGTTTCGAGTTCGGAATCCGGGATACGTCCGTTGCGTTCCGGATCCAGCTCAGGTTGCTGCTGTTTTTCGTCGTCCTGCGGCATGGGTGATTCAGCCCTCAACTCATTGGAAACACAATTGCGAAAGCAAAACGTGCAGCACGGGATCCCTGCGCCGGAGCGCAGGAATCCCTGCAATGCCTGGTGTCAATCTGCGCCTTTGCGCAGCTACACCGTCTCACTGTCGGGTTCGACAGTGCCTTGAGCTACAGTGCCTTCGGGGGCTGGCCGTTTCGCGGAGAGAGAAGTGTCGGTCTTCGTTTGACCGGAGTCGCCGGAATCGCTGGCCGTTGATGCATTCAGGTTATTGGTTTCGGTTTGCGCGCTGTCATCGGAAGAATCGCCAACTGCCTCGCTAGCGTCACCACTCGTTGTGGCGGGATAGTCGCTCGCGTAAGGATCGTCGTACGGGGAATCGTAATACGAAGACTCTTGTGTATTCTGGTCGTCGTAGTATGCCTTCTGCGCCTCTTGTCGAAGCGACTCCCCTTCCTCTTTGATGACACTCATTTCCCGTTCCCACGTGGCTTTCAGATCAGTGGAAGCCTTGCGGAACTGCGCAAGCGCCTTTCCCGCCTGCGAAAACAACTCCGGCAACTTCTTTGGGCCGAAGATCAACAGAGCGAGAATGGCGATCGCCATGGTTTCTTGCCATCCAAGCGGTCCCATTCCAGAAAACCCCTCCCAGGGTCTAAACCCATCATATCAACTGAAGCTTGGAATGCCTCATCTTGCCCGACCCTCGTCCAATCTCACGCAACCCTGGCTGCGACCCGAAGCTGTCAACCCCCAGGAACTCACTAAACGCGACATCAGGGATGCGATCCCGACGGACTTATCTGTGCCGGTGGATCATGGTCGAACACGGCATCGCTCTTAGGGATACACTGTTGGTGCCATGATCCGCTTCCTTGTGCCGTTCATCCTGCTGCTTACCGTGTGTGGATGCGGCGGTTCAACCAGCAACCGGATAGAACCGTCCGCAGATTCCTCGACAGGCTTGAGGGACAGCGCCGACGGATTGCTCTTCACCTATTTTCGCAACAACGGTGAGGATGGGCTTTACCTTGCCACATCCGCTGACGGCCTGCACTGGACGCCTCTGAACGGAGATCGCCCCCTGCTTGCCCCCACAGTTGGGGAGTCAAAACTAATGCGCGACCCCTCGATTGTCCGCGGTCCAGATGGCCGGTTCCACATGGTATGGACCACTTCCTGGGAAGGGAAGACGATCGGATACGCCCATTCACGCGACCTTCGCGAGTGGTCGCCCGAGCGAGCGATTCCCGTGATGGAACACGAGCCCGGCGTGATGAACTGCTGGGCGCCTGAGATTTTCTACGACCAGCAGTCCGGCGAATTCGTGGTAGTGTGGGCCTCAACAATCAGGGGCCGCTTCCCGGAAACGCTGCCCACTGGCGAGCGCGACCGCAACCATAGGCTCTACGCCTTCCGCACCCGCGATTTCGACTCGATCAGTTCCACAGAACTCTTTTACGACCCCGGCTTCCTTGTGATCGACGCTGCCATCTTCGAACCCTTGCCTGTTCAGCCTGGCCCTGCCCGGTACGCGATGGTAGTGAAGAACGAGACCCGTTTCCCGCCGGCAAAGAACCTGTTTCTGACGTTTGCGCCCACGCTCCAAGGCCCGTGGTCAGCACCAACAGCGCCGATCTCCGGGGAGGAATGGGCGGAAGGCCCCACCCCGGTGCGGATTGGCGACTACTGGTACATCTACTTCGACGAGTATCGCGCCAATCGCTATGGCGCCATCCGTTCGCGTGACCTCAAAACTTGGGAAACCGTAACTAGCCAGAGTGCGTTCCCGCAAGGGATGAAGCATGGCAGCGTCTTTCGTGCTCCATTCGAGGTGATCGAAGCGCTTCGTACGCCTGTACCCTAGCCGCTCCGGTTCGCCGGCTCTCAGTCCAATCCTCCTGCGTTGGGGCTCCTGGCTACCATTCTGGCTTGCATCTTTGTGGAACAAGCATGATACTGAGAAAAGCGTTTCAGTTCGCGATAACAATTCCCATGAGCAATTCCACGGTCCGCTTCCCTCTGAATGCAGTTCTTTGCCTAATCTTTGCGGTGATTCCCTATGTGGTCTTTGCCCAGGAAACGGGCGCCATTCGCGGAGTTGTAACCATCGTTCGTTCTGGTAGCCCATTGCACGAAGCGCTCATCACGGTGCCACGCCTTCGCCGAGTTTTCGTGACCGATGCAGAAGGGCGATTTGAGATTCCCGCCATCCCGGCTGGTTCGTACGATCTTGTTGCCCACCTCGGCGAACTCTCTGACCTTCGGAAGACCGTGGTCGTAGTAGCGGGACAAACCACCGAAGTTAATTTCGAGATGAGTATCCGGCCGGTGCGCGAACACATCACCGTGACGGCAACAGGCACGCCCGCGACGGCGCAGGAGGTACTGCAGCCAGTTACTTCGCTCGAATCCACGGAACTAGTCACCCGCCTTTCCCCGTCATTAGGCGGTGCCCTCGATCATATTCCGGGTGTCAACCGGCGCAGTTTTGGCCCTGGTAACGACCGGCCAGTCATTCGTGGCTTCGATGGCGACCGCGTTCTGATAATGCAGGACGGCATACGCACAGGAACGGTGTCTTCCAGTTCAGGCGATCACGGCGAACCGCTAAACGTGGCCAGCGCCGAACGCGTGGAGATCATCCGCGGCCCAGCCACTTTGTTATATGGCAGCAACGCTATCGGTGGCGTAGTGAACATGGTGGGCTTTGGCAACCATCTCCATCAGCACAAGCATGAAACGCTCTCGGGTAATCTCACCTTTGCCTCGGGCACCACGAATGGCCTTGCGGCCGGCAGCGGCGGTTTTGAGTTTGGAAAGAATGGCTGGCTTCTCTGGGGTGGCGGCGGAGGCCAGCGTACCAGTGACTACAACACTCCGCAGGGGCGAATCGACAATTCAGCGACAGACTCCCGAAATTCCTACGGCGGCTTTGGGAAGTATGGAGAGAAGGCCTACTTCAACTTTGAGTACAACTACGGCGAGGGCAACTACGGGGTGCCGTTTGCGGCCGAGTTCCACGGCCACCACCATGATGACGACGATGACCACCACGACGAGCGGCGCGTATCCGCTTTGCAGAAGAGAAGTTCCCTTATTCGGCGTTCTGAGGATGACCACGACGACCATGAAGACCATCACGACGAGGAACACATCTCCATCGGCTGGCGCCGCCACAATGTTCGTAGTGAGTTTGGCCTCACGAAGATGCCCGGTTTTGCGGAGAACTTCCGCCTGGTAATGAACTACTCTGACTGGAATCACCGTGAACTTGAAGGTGACGAGATTGGCACCGAGTTCTTCAATAAACAGTTTGTCTATCGCGGAACCTTCGACCAGAAACGCCGCGGTGCTCTGCATGGCAGCTTTGGCTTCTGGGGCATGCAGAGGGACTTCGAGGCACGGGGCATAGAAGCTCTCGCCCCGCCCACCACGCAAAACGCCGTCGCGGTCTTCGCCCTGGAGGAGCTGGACTACGAGCGTGTGAAGTTTCAGTTTGGCGGACGCCTTGAACACAACAGGTATCGTCCCCTCGGCCTGCAGGAGCGTAACTTCACAGCGTTTTCTGGCTCCACTGGGTTCGCGGTTCCGCTGCCCGAGGGCTTCACCTTCGCCGCCAGCTACAGTCACTCCTCCCGCGCCCCCGCGCTGGAAGAGCTTTACAACAACGGCCCCCACATTGGAAACCTCACCTACGAGGTTGGAAACCCAAACTTGAAGGTGGAACGGGGGAATGGTGCGGAAGTTTCTCTCCGCCGCCTCACACCACGTTTCCATACCGAAGCGAACTTCTTCTACTACAACTTCTCGAACTTCGTGTTTCTGGCGCCTACAGGTGAAACCGATGACGGATTGCCAGTCGCGGACTTCACGCAGGCCAACAGCCGGTTCTACGGCTTCGACGGTCGGGTGGACTTCGAGACGGTTCGCAATGTCTGGGTGAAACTGGGTGTGGATACCGTGAACGCCCGCTTGACTAGCCTGAATACCGGACTGCCCCGCATTCCTCCGGCACGCGCGAGGCTGGGCCTCGACTTCCGTCCGGGGCGCCTCAGTATCCAACCGGAGCTGGCGATGGGAAGCCGCCAATCGAGCACCTACTTCGAGGAAACTGAAACTCCTGGGTACGCGGTGGTGAATGTGCGGGCTTCCTACTCGATTCCAACTCAGCACGCCACACATATTTTCTCGGCGGATGCGTTCAACCTGGGCGATCGTCTATGGCGTAATCACTTGTCGTTCATCAAAGACCTCGCACCTGAAATCGGGCGCGGTATCCGCTTCGGCTATAGCCTGCGGTTCTTCTGAGGAGCCGTTTGGAGCGGGTCAGCGGTCAATCAGGGCCACCAAGTCCTCTATCGCCGCTTCTACTAGCCGAAACCGGGGGTGCCGCGGATGTACGCGCATCCATTCGCGAAGCGTGAGCACAGCCATCCCGTACTGGTTGCTTTCAGAATAGGCCACCGCTAGCTGAAGCCGTGGCGTATCGGTTTGCTCCCCATTCAGTGCGATCACTTCCTGTAGATGGGGAATCGCATCGCGGTAGGCCTGTGCGCGGAGACAGATCGTGGCGATGTGCAAGCGCGCCACCAGCGAGTCAGGGTAACTCTCGATTGCCCTGCGACCGAAAACAAGCGCCTCAGGAAAATGCTGGAGCTGGGTGAGGACGATGGAAAGGTTCATGTTGGCGAGGAAGCAATCCGGTTCCAGGCGAAGTGCCTCCCGGTAGAAATGCACGGCTTCTTCCAGCGCGCCCTGGCGTTCCGCTACCGCGCCAAGGTTGTTCCAGCCCTCGTGAAACTCAGGGTCCAGTGTAACCGCACGACGAAGTAACGCATGGGCGGCGGTCAACTCGCCTTTTTCCATGAGAGGCCACGATGCCTTCAGCAGCCTGGCTACTTCGTTCTCCACAGGAAAGCTGTCCACGCTTAGGTGCATCTCATGCTCTAGCTTGTGGGGGACAGTGCGGAAATCCGCAAGTGCCAGCGACGCCCGCACCTCGTTCTTCTTCGACGAATTGAACTCCTGTACTTCAACTAGTCGTTCCGCGCGCCTTCCACCGGGGAGATCAACAACTGCGCGGTAAGTTCCCTTTTGCAGATCAGTGAACTTCACAGACGATGCGCGTGTGGCCTCTCTTCTCGCCAGATAGGGAAGTTCGCCCCCATGGAGCACCACGCTAAACGGGGACTCACCGCTATCCACACTCAACTTGACGGAGAAAACCGGATCGGACGCCTGCGCGCGTTGGCATCTTCCGGGCAGTGCGATGCATGCCAGCACTGCCGCAATCACGATGCCAGAAATCCACGAAGAGTTGCCCATGGCAAGCCTCCTCTCGGGCAACGACTCACTGTCACCGCGGGGAGCGCGGCAAGGTGTCGATATAGAAACAGGCGGTACCCGCCAGGCGGGGGTAACGCCCAACGGGTAGAAACTTAATCGTATGGATTCGATTTCCGTTTCCGTTACCCGAATTGGTCCGTCTATTCTGTTCTGCCGGGATGCGGGGATTCCAATTATTCCCGCATCCCGGGTTGAAGCATGGCCTCATCAGCAAGCGGCGTCAGTCAAAGATTGTCTGCAGCCACTGCTGCTCCAAATTGCCGTTGTACATGATGGTGGTGTATTGCACAGAGTACGCGGGCAATTGGGCGCTTGCGCCGGAAATGCCCACGAAGTCCTGTTTGGTAACCGGGTCGCGGAGGATCTGGTATCGTCCCGTGTCCGGGTCTTGCCACGTGGTAATAACTGTGGGCTGCTCTATGGCATTCATCGGTCCGTTGTACCTGGCTTCGGCCAGCATCATGGGCCGATAGCTATTCACGTGGTACTTCACCAGGAAATAATCCACGCTGGAGCTTGGCACAGCCATACTGGGGCCCGTCACAAACAGGTTTCCGTCCTCATTGATGGCCGCGCTCCAGCCACGGTCGATGTTATTCGCTGGACCGTTGTATCGCAGCGCGATGTGCGCAGGGCTGCCGGGCTTTTCCTCGGTCGCTCCCGGCTGTCCGGGCAAGTACCACATGGACCTCCCGGTCTTTGCGTGATACTTCACCAGCGCAAAGTCGATATTCGTTCCCACGCCCGTACTCTGTCCAAACATATAAACGACCGGGGCGGGAACTCCCTTGATGCTGTCACGAATGTGAGTAGCGATTTCGGCTAGCGTTTCTGTAGTGACCTCGTCCAGCATCAGGCTCATGCGCAGCGCCATCACCTCGCGGAGAAAGGCATCCATGTGACGCGGAGCATCGCGCCGTGTGGCCGCGTTTGCTGCCAACAAGGACTTTTCGCAGTTCGTCAGCTTCACCAGGAGACTGTTCCGAGGACCATGAGGAAGTGTAGTCATGTTCACCCTGTCCTTCAGGTAGCTAATGGCTGGAACGGGGTCGATCACTTCTTCGGCAAGCACGATTCCCTGGTTGGTTTGCAGGTAGCTGCCGATGGCTGCCACTTGCGTGACCCCCCAGATTACAGGCGGTGCCGGCTGGTCGTTGGCGCCTGCCGGACCGTCATACCGCGCCGCCCACAGTTCGTTTCCTTCCATGTTGTATTTCAACGTGGCGTAGTCCAGGTTGTTGGTCCCGGCACCCTGGCTCCAACCCGTGACGTACACACTGCCCGCATTGTCCACAGCAAGGGACGTGCCGCGACTGTAGCCTCCCACGGGTCCGTTGTAGACGCGTGCCCACTGCTCCACACCCGAAGCGTTGTACATCACCGTCCACAAGTCCGTACCGTTCGGGATGCTGGTGAAGCCGGTGACAAATACATTCCTGCGTTGTGGATCGACGGCCACGGCCACCGCCACATCGCCGCTACCTGCCGGTCCATTGGAGAATGCCTGCCACAGCACGTTACCGTTTGGATCGTATTTGATCGTCAGGAAGTCGTTGTCGAGCAAGCCGGTATTCTGACGCAAGAGCCTGGCGTATCCCGTGGCATAGATATTGCCATCGGGATCCAGAGTCAGGTGCCAGAACTGGTCGTTTCCATTCCCGTTCCCAGCAAAGGTTTTCACCCACGCTGGCTGTTGCCCTTGCGCGTAGTTCGAGGGGTATTTGATCAGAAGCGCGTCTACGTTGCCCGGCCCGCCGATGTGGCCCGCCACATAGACATTGCCCCAGCGGTCCGAGGCAATACCCCAGCCTTCGGCATCACGGATCTGGTCCTCTACAAAGCCGGAGTTTTCGGGGTAGCGATGAATCCACACCATGCTGCCGAGCTTGTCGTATTTGATGGTGGCGATATCCGCGACGTAGGTACCGCCGGGCCCTTCTTCCGTGACGCGCCATCCGGTGACATAGGTGTTGCCATCCGAATCCATCGTGCTGGCCGTGACCCGCGAGCGCACTTGCCCGCTGGCATCAGGCATGGCAAGTACGAAACAAAAGAACAGAGTGATTGCGATTCCGTAGTTAATGCGAATGCTCATGGGAGAATCTCCTGTCCGCGAGTGTCGGTGTTTCCGGCGCGATCAGGCAATGAAATCGTCGCGCTCCGAGCATGATTTCGAGGTCTCCAGGAACTTCACTGAAAACGTTGGGGATCGCCGCGAAGGTCACTTGCAGGAGAGCACGGGGATGCTGGCCCCATAGCCAGCGAAAGCGTACTCTCTTTTCTGATCAGTGGATCTCTTGTTTGTCCGATTTCAGCTATTTATATCCCAATATGCTGATATACTCAGGCTGAAATAAAAGGGCGGGTGTTCCGGATGTCGTCAGCGCAGGACAATCCGGCGGTAGAGCGGGTCGCACGCTTCGGACCCTATGAGGCGGATTTTCGTGCCTGGCGTCTCCGTAAGTTCGGCCTCGCGATTCCTATTCAGGAAGTGCCCCTTCGGATTCTGATGAGTCTGCTGGAGGCCCCTGGGCGGGTGGTGACGCGCGAGGAGCTCCTGCAGCGATTGTGGCCAGCAGAGCCGGCCTGCGCCCACGAACACCACCTGAACGCGGCGGTCTCGAAGCTGCGCGGGTCCCTTAGCGATCTGCCGGAACATCCGCGCTTCGTCGAGACTGTTCCGCGCAGCGGGTATCGCTATGTGGGCCCCCCGGTGGACTGGGAGAAACGGCGAACAGAGAGCTTTCAGGAGACCGCGCCGCCGCCGGAGGACGCCGCTCCAGACATTCCCGCTGCCCGGTCCGAGACCAGGACCTGCCTGAATGGTTTCGAACTGGATCTCGACTCGCGACAGCTTTTCAAGGACGGCATCTCACTCCCGTTGCGGCCCCAGGCATTCCGCGTGCTCGCGTTGCTTGCTAGCCACAAGGGGCAGCTCGTGTCCCGTGAGGAGATTCGCCGCGAGATCTGGGGCGATGCCACATTCGTCGACTTTGAGCAGGGTCTAAACCACTGCATCGCCCAGGTCCGCAAGGCCCTCGGTGACGACCACCTGGACTCCCGCTTTATCCACACGGTCCCTGGACGGGGCTATCGCCTGTTAGTGGACGCTTCTCCGCCGGCGGAGGCTCCGCCGAGTGATGGCTCGCGCCCTGGTGCGCGGCGCAGGAGATGGTGGGTTACTGGAATTGCTGCCGTGGCGACGGTCTCGCTTAGCTTGCTTCTGGCCTGGCGGACGGGCTGGTGGTCTGGAAACCCTTCCTCCGGCGTGTTCTTTCCGACGATCCGTTCGATTGCCGTCCTGCCGCTCGAGAACTTGTCGAACGATCCTGCCCAGGAGTTCTTTGCAGATGGGATGACGGAAGAACTCGTCACGACGCTGGGCAAGGTGGGATCACTCCGCGTGATTTCCCGCACCTCAGTAATGCGCTACAAGCGAACCACGAAACCCATTCCCGAGATTGCGCAGGAACTGGATGTTGATGCCATCATCGAAGGTACCGTGCAACAGGTGGACGGAAGAGTGCGTGTTACCGTCAACTTGCTGCATGGGCCCTCGGACCGTCACCTTTGGGCAGAGCGTTTCGAGGAGGAGCTTGGCGATGTACTGCTGATGCAACGAGAGATTGCCCGCGCGGTGGCCCGCCAGGTGCGAGCGTCGCTGTCTCCTGAAGCGCAGGCAAGGCTGGCCGCACTGCGCTCGCTAAACCCAGAGGCGCACGACCTTTACCTGAAAGGGCAGTATCACTACTATAAGTGGCGGGCGCCGGAGTTCCGGAAGGCCATCAGCTATTTCGAGCGGGCCATTGAGGTTGACCCCGGCTATGCCCAGGCACACCTTGGCCTTGCTAAGACATACGGATGGCTCTGGATCACTGGCGCCATCCCACCTAACGAGGCCTATCCCCGGTTTACGGCTTCTCTTCGGCGAGCACTGGAAATTGACGACACAGTGCCCGAGGCGCACTATGTGAAGGCGGTTGCCGCCTGGTATTTCTACTGGAATTGGGCGGAGGCCGAAGCGGAGTTCAAGCGAGCGCTGGAATTGAACCCGAGCTTTGAGGAAGCCCGCTTCGAGTATGCGTGGTTTCTTTCCACGATGGGACGGATGGAGGAAGCGGTACGGGAGGCAGAGCGCGCGGTAGAGGGGGACCCGCTGTCGGTATCAGCGAACCTGGCGCTAGGCTCTGTCTATCAGACTTCGGGACAGGCGGACAAGGCAGTAGCCCAGTTGCGGAAGGCGATGGAGCTGGAACCCACTGACCCGCGGGTGTATGAGTTTCTGGGTGGGGCCTACGGGATATTGGGGCTTCACGATCAGGCTGTGGCGATGCGTCAGCGCGAGATGCTGCTGACGGGGGCGAGCCGCGAGGATCTAGCGGAGGTCGAAGCAGCGTACCGCCAGGGGGGCTACCCGGGCTACCAGCGCTGGCTGCTGGCGAGAGCACAAAACCCCTACAACAAAGCGAAGTTACAGGCGGAACTGGGGATGCACGACGAAGCCTTCGCTAACCTGGAGATCTGCTACAAGCAACATTGGTGGGCGATGGTGCGGCTGTACAGCGGCAAGGAATGGGGCCCTTTGCGACAGGACGCTCGCTTCCAGGAACTGCTGCGGCGGATGAATTTTCCAACCCAAAACTGAGTGGGCCGCTGGCCCGGGCAAAGGGCCGGGCCTATTCCTGGTGAGGCGGTGGGTCGTCCAGCATGGGGGACGAGGGGGGCTGCACCGGAAGCACATCAGGATACTCGACATTTACGAGGAAAAGGCCCTGCGAGGGCAGCGTGCGGATGCCGGTATGGCGGGTGCCAGTATGCAGCATCTGCTGCAAGTCAGCTTCGGTGAGGTTGCCGCAACCCAATTCCACCAGAGCGCCACAGAGGTTGCGGACCATGTGCTTAAGGAAGCCACTGCCTCGCACTTCATACACCAGCAAGTCGCCTTGCCGGGCCAGGTGCGACCGGAAGATGCTGCGGTGCATGTCCGCGCCGGGGGTGTAGCGGGGATCGGTGGCGGTGAAGGCGCGGAAGCCATGCGTGCCCTCAAAGCAGGAGGCGGCAGCCTCCATGCGCGCCTCGTCGAGCGGGTAAGGATGCTGCCAGACGTAGAGGCGATCAAAGGGCGGGCAGACGGGCTGGCGGTGAATGCGGTAGCGGTAGGTCTTGGCGATGGCGTGGTAACGGGGATGGAAATGGGGCTCAACATCGGCAACCTCGAGGATGCGGATATCCCTGGGCAGAAGGCGATTGAGGGCGCGCTGGAGGTTGGCGGGGGGAATGGGATTGCGGAGATCGCAGGCAGCAACCTGGGCCAGAGCGTGGACCCCGGCGTCCGTGCGGCCAGAGCCGTGAATCTTCACAGGAGCGCCCTCAATGCGGGATAGTACGCCCTCCAAAGTAGCTTGCACGGTGGTAAGACCAGGCTGAATCTGCCAGCCGAAGTAGGCGCTGCCGTCGTAGCTGATGGTGAACCGAATCCGCCGCATCCAAGGAAAAACTGCCCGCGCGCGCCCTGTGTCTAAGTGGCTATTCACACCATATCGCAGAAAATCTCGGCGCGCAGAATCAGCAGTTTAGCCATAAGATCCGGGTCTTTGCCGCAGGGAGGAAGTGCAGGCGCGGGTATAGTCCGGGTGATTTGGATTATTAATGCGCCCGCAGTGCGCTGACGGCTGTCTACAGCCCGCGCGCGACAGGATTGCGGAGCAGAAGAGGATACGGAGAGCACGATGATGGACTATCACCAAGGCCTGGTCCGGGCGGCCGGGCGGGCAGGGCAACTTGCGTTGCGAATGACCTGGATGATTGCGCTGGCGGCGATGGTGCTTTGGGCACAGCCAGATCAGACGCGCGTTGTGGACACAGTGTACCTGGCAGGCGGAGAACGCTTTGACGGCTACATGCAATTGGAGTGGCAGACCTTCGTGACGCCGAAGGCGCCCATCGCACCACAATCAAAGCTGATCCGGGTAGTGAACGGCGCGCTGGACGTGACGCTGACGCCCACGGTGGGCCTGGGCTATACGGCATTCTACCGGGTGCGCTACTTCAGCCACGGGAGGGTGCGCTACACGGAGTTCTGGGACGTTCCGCTATCCAGCACGCCGCAAACCGTGGCAGGGGTGCGGCTAGACCGCGCGCCTACCGCAAACCCGGGAACAGGTACGGGAGTGGCGCTGCCCATTACCCAAGCGGACGTCATTGACCTGCCGGAGGATCTCGCCGACCGGCCCGTCAAAGGCCCAAACTTCTTCCCGTCACGTACAGTGTTTGTGAATCCGGACGGAGCGCTGGAAGCCATTTCTGGCGCACCCACTGACTGCGTGCGCGTGGATGGCAGCGCCGTCCCGTGCGGAGATACAGCCAGCTACGTGGTGGATGGGGAAGTTCCCCAAGGCAGCCTGTCGGGCTCCAACCCCCTCTTTGCGATCACCGGTACGCCCACGCCTCCGGAGAGTTTGCAGGTGTTTCGCAACGGTGTTCTCCAGCGGATGGGGGCGGACTACGCACTCTCGGGCAGTGCCATCCAGTTCGTCGAAGGCGCCATTCCCCAGCCCGGCGACCTGCTGGTGGTTTACTACCGGACGCTGCAGACGACGGGGTCTCCGTTCACCGGTTCGGGGTTGCTACCCCAGGTGCTCTGCAGCAAAGCGGGAACCGGCACCAATTCGCTGGACTTTGTGGACCTTGGCGCGTGTACGCTGGGGGGCAGTCTGTTATTCCCAGGTGACCGTTTGGAGATTCAGTTTGACTGGGCACATACCGGCTCCGTTGCAGATGCGTACGAGGTAAATGTGCTTTGGGCCGGTTCCCCCATCTACACCCGGTCCTTTGCCGCTGGTGACACTACGGCCACGGGTTCGGCTCGTGTCTCCATTGGCGACGTCACCCGTCAGTTCTCGGTGCAAAGCTATGGCGCCATCAGCCCTTTGCAGGTAACTACAGGAACGCTCACGGTTCCGGCCAGTGCCTTCCAAGTGCTTTTTCAGGGCAGAATGGCCACCACCGAGGACGCGCAACTCACGCTCACCAACTTCGCTGTGGTGCGCTATCCCAAGGTAGAAGGGCAGTAGCCGGTGACTGACCGCACGAGGAAGCGCCTCAGTGCTGTTCGGGCGGGTGTGCGGCGCAGAATTCGCGAAGCCTTTGCAGGCGGGCCAATGCATGACCGCTGCTCAGGCAATCCGCCGCCATCCGCCAGCCTTCCTCGAGATCTGCCACCAGTTCCGCGGCAACCAGAGAGAAGGCGGCGTTTACCAGCACAATGTCCCGATGTGGCCCTGCCTCATTCCCAAGCACCCGCCGCACAATCTCGGCGTTCGTCTCCGCATCCCCGCCCAGCAGATCCTCGGAACTGGCACGATCGATCCCTAGCGCCCGTGGGTCAAATTCCCACTGGTTCACGGAACGCGGCGCGCCAGTGGCAGCAGCACCAATCACGGTAAACACCGTCGTGCTCCCTGTGGTGGTTACTTCGTCCAGCCCGTCTGAGCCGTGAACCACGAACCCGTTCTTCACCGGGAGCTGTGCCAGCGCCTCGGCCATCACGCGCGCTTCCCGCAGCCCAGGGGCGCCAACTACCTGGTGGCTGGCGTTTGCCGGGTTGGCCAGTGGGCCGAGCAGGTTGAATGCCGTCCGCATCTTCAATTCCAGTCGCGCCGGCATAACGTGCCTCACTGCGGGGTGAAAGGCGGGGGCAAACAGGAACCCTATGCCGGTTTCTTCAATCGCGCGCGCAGCCACGCTGGCAGAGGAAAGCAGCGGAATCCCCAGTTTCTCCAGAACATCGGCACTCCCGCAGCGGCTCGATATTGCGCGATTGCCGTGCTTTGCCACGCGAACGCCGCAACCCGCCACTACGAACGCCGCCACTGTGGATATGTTGAAGGTGTGGGCTCCATCGCCCCCGGTTCCACAGGTGTCCACAACAGGGCCGCGCGAAAGGTCCAGGGGCACCGGGGTGGCCGCTTCCCGCATCGCCATCGCGAAGCCTGCCAGTTCCTCGGCCGTTTCACCTTTCGTGCGAAGGGCAGCCAGAAATGCCGTCACCAGGGCAAGGCTCTCCTCACCTGTAAGGAGCGTGCGCATCGCCGCGCGTGCATCTTCCAGGCGCAGATCTTCCTTTGTGACGATGCGGTGCAGGTAGGGCAGAATGGCCATGCTAGACTGGAATTTTGAGTGTAGCGTAACTCAAAGATCGTCTTCCCCGGTTTGTGTGTGAGTCTGGTCCGGGCGAAGCAGCAGGCATACATCCCATGAAAATTCACGAGTTTCAAGCCAAGGCGATCTTGGCCAAGTACGGCGTTCCCGTGCCTAAGGGGAAGGTTGCTTCCACCGTCCAGGAAGCCGTAGCCGCGCAGAAGGAGCTTGGTGGGCGAGTTGTGGTAAAAGCCCAAATCCACGCCGGCGGGCGCGGCAAGGGCGGCGGCGTGAAGCTCGCCGCGGATGGAGCCGAAACGGAAACCATCGCCAGCCAAATTTTGGGAATGACCCTCGTCACCCACCAGACAGGGCCGGAAGGGCGACTCGTCCAGAAAGTGCTTGTCGAGCAGACGCTGCCCATCAAGAAGGAACTCTATTTGGGCATCGTTCTCGACCGCGTGATCGGCAAGAATGTCTTTATGGCGTCTTCCGAGGGAGGAATGGACATCGAGGAAGTAGCCGCCACGACCCCCGAGAGAATTCTTCGGGAAGTGATCGAACCTGGAATCGGCCTAAGCCCGTTCCAGGCGCGGAATCTCGCCTTCGGCATTGGTGTTCCGGCCGAAAGCGTGAATGCAGCGGCCAAGGCGATCCTAGCCCTAGCCAGGGCCTACGAGGATATCGACGCCAACCTTGCGGAGATCAACCCGTTCATCCTCACCGAAGACGGTGGTGTGTTCGCCCTCGATGCCAAGATCGGAATTGATGATAACTCCTTCTTCCGCCACAAGGACCTCATCTCGCTTCGTGATCTTAACGAAGAAGATCCTTTGGAAGTGGAAGCATCCAAGTTCAGCCTCAACTACGTGAAGCTCGATGGCAACGTGGCCTGCATGGTGAACGGTGCGGGATTGGCCATGGCCACCATGGACATCATCAAGTACGCAGGCGGAAATCCTGCCAACTTCCTTGACGTGGGTGGCGGCGCGAACGCGGAACAGATCAAGAACGCCTTTCACATCCTGCTATCGGATGAGAACGTCAAGGCGGTGCTCATCAATATCTTTGGGGGTATTCTGCGCTGCGACACCCTCGCGACGGGCGTGATCGCGGCGGCGCGCGATCTGCACATCCAGATTCCGATCGTCGTCCGCATGGAGGGCACCAACGTGGAACTCGGTCGTCAAATGCTGGCCGAAAGCGGCTTGAATCTGGTGAGCGCCGTTAGCATGAAGGACGCTGCCGAGAAGGTTGTCGCTCTTGCTTCGCAGGCAGCATGACCTGCCTTCCCACCGAGGAGTAGATTGATGAGCATTCTAGTAAACAAAGATTCGCGCGTTCTCGTCCAAGGCTTCACTGGGAAAGAGGGCAGCTTCCATGCTTCTCAGAGCATTGCCTACGGCACAAACGTCGTAGGTGGCGTGACGCCAGGCAAGGGCGGTACCACGCACCTTGACCGTCCAGTGTTCAACACGGTTGCCGACGCGGTTGCCTCCACCAAGGCAAACGTGGCCCTCATCTTCGTGCCGCCGCCCTTTGCCGCGGACGCCATTATGGAGGCCGTAGCAGCAGAAATTCCCCTGGTGATCTGCATCACCGAGGGCATCCCGACTGTGGATATGGTGAATGTTTGGCACTTTATGAAGGGCCGCAAGAGCCGCCTGATCGGGCCGAACTGCCCCGGTATTATCACTCCCGGCCAAGCGAAAATCGGCATCATGCCTGGGCACATTCACATGCCCGGCAAGGTGGGCGTGGTTTCCCGCAGCGGCACCCTCACCTACGAAGCCGTACACCAATTGACTCAGTTGGGCATCGGTCAAAGCACCTGCATCGGGATTGGCGGCGATCCCATCGTTGGAACCACCCACGTGGACGCAATCCGCCTCTTCAATGAGGATCCCGGGACCGACGCCATCATCATGATTGGTGAGATCGGCGGCGACAACGAAGAGCGGGCCGCGGCCTATGTGAAAGAAAACGTGAAGAAGCCGGTGGTAGGCTTCATTGCCGGACAGACCGCGCCTCCGGGCCGCCGCATGGGCCACGCTGGCGCCATCATCTCCGGCGGCAGCGGTAAGGCGGAAGATAAGATTCAGGCCATGCGCGATGCGGGAATCCATGTTTGCGAGTCGCCGGCCGTGATTGGAGAAACCCTGAAGGCGATTTTATGAGCGAAGTTTCCCGTACCTACAGCATGATCAAACCCGATGCCGTGGCCAGTGGCCAGACCGGGGAAATCCTTGCAGTCCTTGAGCATAATGGCTTCCGTATTGTTGGCATGCGCATGCGGCAACTCACTACAGAAGAGGCCGAAGGCTTCTATGGCGTGCACCGTGAGCGCCCCTTCTTCCCTGACCTCATCCGGTTCATTACCGAGGGTCCGGTGGTCACCTTGGCTCTCGAACGTGAAGATGCCGTTTCCAAACTCCGAGAGGTAATGGGTACCACCAACCCCGCCAATGCGGCCGAAGGCACCATTCGCAAGCGCTTTGCTGAGAGTATTGAGCGCAACTGCATCCATGGCAGCGATTCCGCGGAAAACGCTGCCATTGAGCTTGCCTACTTCTTCAGTCAGGTGGACTTGGCCCGATAGTTCGCGAACTTTTCAGGCTCCTCCGAACCCACGCCTCCTTCCGGGGAAACGTGGGTTCGTTTCGTAATTGGCGAGGAATTTGCGTTCTTCGGCCCGAAGTCTACGTGTCATTCTGCATAATCAAGAAGAAGGCAGGTGCCGCGATTGTCGTGTCGCAGGCTTATCCCGGTTGGTCTCGTTGCGCTCGTGCTGCCTGCGCTGGCGATGCTGGTGCTGGCTCAGCATCAGCACCACACGCCGCAACCGCCCGGCGGATTGCCCGCTGTTACCCTTCGCGAAACTCCGCTACGTCAGGCTCTGATGCTGCTGCGCGACGGTAAAACCCAGGACGCTCGCAAAGAATTGCTGCAGCTCCAGCAGGCTAGTCCCGACGACGCGGAGATCTGGTTCCAACTTGGCCGCTCACACTTGCTCGACTTCTACTCCATTCCTGACCCGGCGAAACGCAGAATCTCACTGGGGCTGGCCATGGAAAGTCTGGGCGCCGCCATCGCCAAGGACGAAAACCATATCCCTGCCCTTCGCACCAAGGCAATCCTCCACGCCCGTGCGGAGTTGCTCTACTACGACCCCAACCTCGCCTACGAGTACGCCTCGCGGGTGGCCAAACTTGAGCCCAACGCCAGCGAGTATCTGCTTACCCTTACTGAATGGATGTCCGGGGAAGTACGTTTCACCCACGATCACGGACACGGCCATGGCCAGCGTGTGCCGCACGACCCATTGCTGGGGCTCGATCGCTCCATCGAGATTCTCGATCGGCTGATCGACCACGTGGTGCCCTTCAGCAACGAGGAAACCGCTGCCTACTTTCAGATGGGCAAGACCCTCTCGCGCCGGGCCAGCTTTGCCGAGGCCATCCGTTACTTCCAGCAGGCCCTCGCTCGGACGCAGGTGCCTGCCCAGCGGCTGGAAGCGCTCCGCGAACTAGGAACCAGCCACTACCGCATGGGTGACTATCAAGGCGCCGCGAGGCACTTCTATGAAGCGGCTCAGGGCAGCCGGGATTCCATTGACCAGTGGCTGCTGAAGGTGACTCTCGATCAGCTAAAGGGCAGCGCCCCCCCTCTGCCTGCAAATGTGATGTTCCCCGCCGCCAAGCCTGTGTTTGACCGCGCCGCCCTGGACGCCTTCTCGTTTGACGACATGGCCCCCGAACTAGGTGTCGACCGTTTCGATGGCAACGGCACCTGTTCCTGGGCGGATTACGACAACGATGGCGATCTTGATCTGTTCCTCGCCGGCGCCGGCACCTTCATGGCAGTGTTCCGCAACGACGGCAAACGCTTCACGGAAGTCACCGCGGAAGTGGGCCTCGCGGACGTACCTTCGGGCTACAGCCTGAACCTCATCGACTACGATAACGATGGCCACACGGATCTTTACGTCACTTACAACGGGTGGAACGGGCCAATGGCGAACCGGCTCTTCCGTAACGAAGGCGGTCGCTTCGTAGACGTGTCGTCGTCCAGTGGACTTGCCGACGAAGGCAATGGCTTCGTTTCGTTGTGGGGAGACTTAAACAACGACGGCTCGCTCGACGTGGTGATCGCCAATGGCGTATTGAAAGACGGCAGCATTCCCCAGATCTACCGCAACAACGGCGACGGTACCTTTACGAACGTCACCAAACCGGCAGGTATCGACGAGCCCCCCCAGTATGGAGTCATCGGAATTGCGCTCGGTGACTACGACAAAGACGGCGACCTCGACATCTTCATCAACGGCCTCGACAATGCCCCCAACCGCCTTTATCGTAACGAGGGCAACTGGAAGTTCACTGAAGTTTCTCGCAAGGCGGGGGTCACCCAGCCGCCGCACAATGGCTTCGTTTCGTTCTTTTTCGACTACAACAACGATGGCTGGCCGGACATCCTCACCACCAGCTTGGCGCCCTGGGAAGTAGTGGTGGAATCCATGAAGGAGGGTTTCCGCCCGGCGGGTACGCGCGACATCCATCCTGATGCCAGCCGTCTGTTTCGCAACAACGGCAACGGCACCTTCACGGATGTGACCTTCGAGAGCGGACTCTTCTTCCCCTTGGGAACAATGGGCGCCGGAGTGGCGGATCTCGACAACGACGGTTTTGTCGATATCTATTTCGGCACCGGGGACCCGCAACTAACACGACTCGAACCCAACCGGTTCTTTCGTAATCAGGGCGATAGCACTTTCCGTGACTGGAGCGAAGCTGCGGACTTCGCGCGCCCCGGCAACAAAGGCCATGGGGTATCCTTTGTCGACATCGACAACGATGGCGATCTCGACATGTACGCACAACTAGGCGGGCACTATCCTGGCGACATGGCGCGCAATGCTTTCTATCGCAACAAGCGCGGTAACCGGAACAACTGGCTGCAGGTGCGCTTCCGAGGCACAAAGTCGAACCGCGCTGGCATTGGCGCGCAGGTGACGATCTCCGCGGGCGGCCGTACGCTGTATCAGGAACTTAAGGGAAGTGAAGGCTTTGGGGCCACCAATCCCATGCAGTTGCATTTTGGCCTTGGCAAGATCACGGTTGCCGACCATGTGCAGGTGCGCTGGCCCAGCGGGAAAGTCCAAACGCTGCGAGATGTGCCCGCCCGCCAGTTGCTGGAACTCGTCGAACCGGAGTGAGCAGGCTAATCGTCGAACCGGAGTGAGCAGGCTACTCGTAACGCAGTGCATTCGCGGGATCCAGTTGCGCCGCCTTGCGTGCGGGCACGAAGCCGCTGGCCAGCCCAACAAGCAGCAGGAAGGCCATCGAGAACAGTGTGGTTTCGAGCGACACGCGCAGCAGCAGGTCGCCCTTCCCGGAATCATCGTTAAATAGCGCACCCAGCATCGGCAGTTGCCCGATACTTAACGCAATCGCGTATGCGGCCAACATACCCGCAGCCCCGCCCGTGAATGTGAGCACCAGCGTTTCGGCCAGCACCTGCATCATCACCTGGCCCCGGCGGGCGCCCAATGCGCGGCGCAAGCCAATCTCGCGTACGCGCTCGTTGATGGAAACCAGCATGATGTTCATCACACCCACTCCGCCAATTCCCAGCGTCAGCAGCCCGATGAATATCAGCAGCACCTGCAGGCCAATGGTGATGCCGTCAATAATCGGGCGGAACTCTTCGCGGTCCATGAATCGTAGCGCTCGCTCATCGTCTGGATTGAAGTTCTGGCGCTTGGCCAGGGTCTGCCTTACCTGACGAATGGCCTCCTTCTGCCACTGAAGCGATACGGCGCTGAACACCAGGACACTGGCATAGCGGGTGTCCCACACATCACCCGCCGCTGAGTGAGGGATGAAGATCGAACTGTCATCGCTGGAGAAGTAGTTGCTGAACTGCAACTTGGGATCCATCGTGCCAATCACGGTGAAGCGCGCTCCATTGATGTTCACCTCTTCGCCAACAGCCGGCCGGCCACTGAATAGCTTTTTCTTGATCTCAGCGCCCAGCACCGCTACCCGGCGGCGCTCCAGCAGATCCTCGTCGCTGATCCAGCGGCCCACGCTCGGAACCTCGTTGCGCATGATGCCATAGGATGGATACACTCCGCGTACGGCGGAGTTTTCTCGCCGCAGTTCATAACCCACGTCAAAGCGGCGGACCGTCTCCAGGCTGATGTGCTTGATGAGGGTGCCTTCAGCGCGGATGGCGTCGAAGTCGTCCATGGAAATCGTCACCTTCTTGCCGGCTTTTTCGCCACCAGCCTGGGTGCTGGTCTGGCCTGGCCACATCACGATGGCTGATTTGCCAAACGCGTCGAACGCCCTTACCATCGCAGTGCGGAAGCCATCGCCATAGGCGATCAACAGTGCTACCGAAACAACCCCCCACATTACTCCCACCATGGTGAGAATACTGCGTGTGGGGTTGCGCCGCAGGGCAATCCAGGCCTGTATGAGGATCTCCTGAAACATGCCCCTAGCCTCCTGCCTCGTGGCGCAGCGCCTCGATGGGGTCAATCAGCGCTGCGCGCGTGGCGGGGTACATGCCCGATAACAGGGATATCGCGCCAAGCAAGGCCACGGAGAGCAGGCTGAACTCCCAGGCAGGGATCAGACCCGCAAAAAACTGCGGCATAGGGAATGAGTTCACAACCGCGCATATGCCATAGGCCAGCAGCAGCCCCGTGCCTCCGCTGATTGCCACTACAAAAACGGTCTCTACGAAGAACTGGAATAGGATGGAGCCCGCAGTTGCGCCCACTGCCTTGCGGAGGCCAATCTCGCGCGTACGTTCGCGCACCGCCACCAGCATCACGTTCATCACGCCGATACCACCAATCAGCAGGGTGGCGATACCCACCGCGCCGAGGAAGTACTTCATGCCGGTGCTGAGTTGGTTAAAGGCCTTCGTGTTCTCGATGGTGTCCCAAACGTAGAGGGCGTTTTCGTCGTTTGGGTCGCAGTCATAAATGCGCGCCAAGCTTGCCCTCAGCTCGCGTTTGCATTCCAAGTGGTCGTCAAAGCTGCGTGCCGCCACCAGCAACCGGTCAATACTATTGGCGCGTGCTGGTGGCGGATTAGGAAAGTCGGCAATCATCCGCTGGAATGGAATGAAGATCTTTTGGATATCCTGCCCGTCGTAGCTGGAATCCTGCTCCTTAGGTAGCATTACGCCAATCACAATATAGGGTTTCCCCATTAAGTTTATGGTTTCGCCCAAGGCATTTCGGTCGCCGAACAACTGCTTCTTCGCATCGGAGCCCACGAACGCCACCGGGCGGGCGCCGTCGCAATCCGCCTGACTGTAGAAGCGGCCCTGTGCCACGTCGATACTGCGGATATCCGCGAATGCTGGTAACGCGCCGGTCACATTCAGCGAAGCGCTGTTGTAGCTCGATTGCACGGACAGGTTCCGCCCTAGTTCCGGCATGATGTGCCCGCAACTTGGGCAATACGGTGCAATCTTCAAATGGTCATCCGCCTGAAAGCGAATCGAACGCCCAGCGCGGGTGCCTCCAGCCTGCATGCTTGTGCGGCCGCCGAACAGGATCAGGAGGTTCTTGCCAAAGCTGGCCGCTACCTTTTCCTGGCCCACCTTCAATCCTTCCCCGGCTCCGGTCATAAGGGTAATCGACACCACACCCCAGGTGATCCCAAACATCGTTAGCAGGGTTCGCAGCTTGTGTGCCCACAAGGTGTGAACGGTATCGACGAAAAGGTCTTTCAGTGTCATTCCCATGGATGCAGGTTCCGCCCGTACTGCTCAGTTCAGTGTTGGGTGCCTACACAGAGACACTCATCCGGTTTCGTGTGCATCGTCCCGATGCTGAAGTTTGGAAAGGCAGAACCCTGGCGTCGTGGCCAGGGTTCTGCAGGAGGAACGCGCTACTGAAGTACGATGCGGTCGCCGTCTTTCAGTCCGGCTACCAACTCCGTCTTCACCCCATTGGAGATCCCCAGTTCTACCGGAACCCGATTCTTGCCCGTCTTGCTGGCAATATCGGGAACCTCAACGAAGGTCTTGCGGTTCTCGTCGTACACCACCGCTGCTTCCGGGAGCAGCAGCACGTCGGTCTTCTCTTCCAGAATGATCTCGGCGTTCGCGGACATATTGGCTTTCAACTCGCCGCCGGGGTTGGCAATCGATACTCGCACTTCAAAGGTGGTGACGTTCTCTTTCTCCACCCCTAGCGGAGAAATCTTCGTCACCTTGCCTTGATACTTCTTATCCTTGAAGCTCTCCACCACAATACGCGCCACCTGGCCCAGATACACCTTGCCGATGTCGGCCTCGTCTACCTTGCCGAGCACGTACACATCGCTCACGTCACCTAGCGTCATCACCAGCGTGGCTTGTGAACCCAGCACCAGGATGGAGGAAACTGCGTCGCCCACCTCCACATCGCGGGACAACACCAGGCCGTCCATCGGGCTTACGATGGTGGAGTTGCGCAGGTCTTCTTCCGCCCGCTCCAGTGCCGCCCGGTACTGGGCCACCATCGCCTTGGCTTTGGAAACCTCCGCGCGGCTCACGCCCACATTGCGCTGCGCCATGGCCTGCTTGTTCAGGTTCATCTGGTAGAGACGTTCCGAGTCCTCCAGTGCGCTCTTTGCCACCAGCTTCTGGTTGTACAGCTCCTGGCTGCGCTCGACGGTTCGCTTCAGAAATGCCAGTTCGGGATTCTCTGCTTCCACCAGGTTGCGCTGCAGAGACGCCTCCGCCGACTGCAGGGAAGCCTCCGCGGCAAGAACCGCTGCCCGCTGCTCGCGCACGCGCGCTTCCAGTTCTTCCTTGTCGAGATCCGCCAGGAGTTGGCCGCGCTTTACATACTCGCCATATTCCACGTAAAGCTTCTTCACGATGCCGCTGGCCTTTGATTTCACTTGCACCTTGGTGAGCGGTTCAATCTTGCCGGTGGCCACCACGCTGCGTGCAATATCGCCTTTCTCCACTTTGCTTAGCTTAGCGGTGTCGATGGTTGGATTGCTGCGAAAGGCGGAAGACATCGCGACGCCGCCGCCAACTAGAAGCGTTAGCACAGTTCCCACCCAAATCCAGCGGCGGCTCTTTTTCTTGCCATTCGTGGCCATTGCTTCCTCCAAGGAGCGGGGTTCCGCTGCACTGCTTCCAGCCGATCTGGTGTCGGAAACCCTCTCAGTTGACGCGCAAACCGTAGGGGAATTACCGTCAGGCGCTTCACCGGGGAATACGCACCAGCATGCCGGAAGTTCCGCAAAATTTAACGAGTTTCGGATACCACAGGGTGCGGAAACTGCAAGGTGCTGAATACACTGGGAACCAGACATTCCATCCAGTTCAGTACGAGTTCATTCAGCCAGAACTTCGGCGTCCGCCTTGCCAGAAATCCCATGTGTCCTCCATGTGGTACGCGGACAAATTGGATCCACTCGTTCTGTTGCACCGCCGGCTGCTGGAACAAATCGATGGGGATGAAGGGATCGTCGGCGGCGTGTACCAGAAGCATGGGGATGCGCACGTCCCCCAGGAAGTTCTGGGCAGACTGCGTGCCGTAGTAATGCGCGGCGTCGCGAAATCCCCCAAGCGGAGCCACGTAGCGGTCGTCGAGATCCCAAATGGTGCGGATCCGCTCCACGGCCTCAAGGGAAAACAGGTGAGGAAACAGGGCATGCTTCCGCCGCAACGTGGCCTTCATGCGCAACACGAACTGCTTCTGGTACAGCCAGTTGGAGGGAGACTGGATGCAGCGCGAGCACACGGCAAGGTCAATGGGTGTGGATACTGCGCATACCCCGGCCAGAAGCGAACGTGCATCGCAGCCAAGTTCCCCTGCGAGCTTCGATACCTGGTTTCCGCCCAACGAGAAGCCCGCAAGAAATATGGGAAGCCCATCCCGTGCGCGCAGGTGCTTGGTCCACGCCAGAATGTCGGCTACTAACCCCGCGTGGTAGAGGGCAGGGCAGTGCGCCTCAGTGCCTCCGCAGTTGCGCATGTTCATCCGGTGCGCGCCGAAGCCGGCAGCTAAAGCGCGCTGGGCCAGGCTGCGCATGTATGATCCATCGCTATTGCCTTCCAGCCCATGCACCAGGACGAGATGCCCGCGGGGTGAGACTGCCGGTTGCTGGGAAACCACGCGCACACGAACGCCAGGTTCTGATTCGAACAGCTCACTCGTGGGTGGGAAGCGTGCCTCATCCAGAAACGGGCGCACCGCAACTGTGCTGAGCGTCGCAAGATGCCCGTTTCGGAACAGCGGATCGAAAGGCGGAACCGGGACCCGCGGAGGTGGCGACAGGATAGGCACAGCGGTAGACAATGCTCTAGTTTACCGTGCGCCCAGCAGGGCAGCCCTTAGTGTTGCCTCCCGCCGTGTTGTTTCTCACGCTACAGCAAGTCCGCAAAGCTGCGGCGCAGTTTGTAGAAGAGCCCGTGCCCTAGAAAGAACACTGCCAGTGCAACTGCCA
>JAHCHD010000057.1 GCA_026129915.1 Bryobacterales bacterium | reverse complement strand
AAAACTCCCGCGGTCCCCAGCGAACATGACGATCGCAGCAGTCTGCGCGGACGCAACATGGGCAGAAGCACGCTTCACCGTTCATGACGCCCTGCATCGAGCACCCTTCAGACGGCAGTGGCCCTTGAACTCGTCCTGCAATTAACGATAGCCTTAAGCCAAACTCCGCAACCGATTCCAGGTGACCGCCTGACGGACACTTGGGTTGGGGTAGCCATCGAGAGGATAGGGTACATGGATATCAGCAGAAGACTTTTTCTTAGCGGCACGGCGCTTGCCACCTTGGCCTCACGGGTGCTTGCGTCGACGGAAGTCGATCCAAAGACGGGCATGCCCACGCGCGTGCTGGGCAAGACTGGCGCGAGGGTCTCCCTCCTTGGCATGGGCGCCGGCAGCCGCTGGCTGATGCATGAAAGCGAAGATCAGGCGCTGAATGCCCTGGATTCCTTGCTGAAGGCCGGCGTGAACTACGTCGATTCGGCGATCCAGTACGGGAACGGTGAGAGCGAGCGACGCCTGGGTCTCTTCCTGAAGGAGCGCCGGAAAGACATCTGGCTCACCACCAAGGTTTCCGAGAGGGGCTACGACGAAGTCATGCGGGCGATTGAGCAGTCGCTGAAGAGGCTTAAGACTGATCATGTCGACCTTCTCCACATGCACAACTTGAGCGGGGCAGCGGACCTTGCCGCCATTGAAGCGCCAGCCGGCACCTTGAAGGCGATGTACAAGATCCGCGAGCAGAAGCTGGCGCGCTTTATCGGGGTGACCTCCCACACTGATCCTGAAGTGCTCCGCACCTGCCTCGAGCGCCATGATCTTGACTGTACGCAGATGGCGCTGAATGCCGCGCTTATGGGCAACTCGGCGCCAAGCAATGTCCGCGGCTACTCACGCAGCTTTGAGGAACTGGCCCTGCCTGTGGCCTTGGGAAAGAACATGGGCGTTACCGCCATGAAAGTGTTTGCGCAGGACAAGCTGTTCCCGGACGGAACACCCGAAGAGCTGATGCGTTATGCGATGTCGCTACCCGTCGCTTCGGCCGTGCTTGGGATGCCCAAGATGCAGCACATCACCCAGAACATTCAGGTCGCCAAGAACTTCAAGCCGCTCTCACCCCACGAGATGAAGTCGCTCTCCGGAAGGCTCACTGCCTCAAAGAAAGCAGAGATCGACGCCTGGTTCGCAAATCATGTGGATGCCTGCGATGCCTGCGGCATGGACTTGGCCTAAGTGGCCGCGGGGACGCTGGTGACCAGCAACGGGCAATCGTTAGGCCTTGGGCGTGCCAGGGAATAGAAGTCGGGTACCCGTCACGTGCCCCAACGCGCCTGCGGCACTGACGTTACCGGAATGTCGCACCTGTCGCTGCAATCGTCAGCTCTGTTCGATTGCCGGCTCTGGTTTGGCCAGGTCCGCGCGGGTACGGACCATCAGCAGGTTGGTGCCGTCCTGCAGGATCTCGCCTTCCCGGTTGCGGAGTTCGAGCGATAGTGTCAGGATTCCCCTCGCGGGGTTCCTGGTGAGCCGCTTGTCGGTGATCGCGAGGCGACCCGTGATGCGGTCACCAGCGTAAAGGGGCTTGCGGAAGTTCCAATGCCACGAAAGGGAAGCGACCGAGGCGAAACGGTGCTCGGCGCGATTCTTGAGTCCGTCAAGCAGAATCAGCCCCAGCAGTCCGTGCGCCACCCGGCGCGGAAAGCCAAGTTCCCGCGCGTAGTCGTCGTCCATGTGCAAGGGGAAGAAGTCACCGGAGAGGCCCGCAAACTGCACAATGTGCGTCTCGGTTACCGTCATCCCGTCGGTTTCAAACACAAGTCCCACGGGCGCATCTTCGTAGAAAAGCAAATCGCTCACGGGTCCTCCTCGGTAAGCACGAAGCACGCTCATTATGAACCAACCAGATAGTTAATACAAGGGTTGCATCGGGCATCAGCGCTGTCATAGACTGAGTCCATTCATGCCGGGCCCCGCCAAGATCATCGCGCCGCGAAAGCGAGTCCGTGACCCGGAGGCAACCAAGCGGCGCGTGCTGCAAGCGGCGAAGCTAGAGTTTGCGCGCCAGGGATTCGCGGGCGCGAGGATAGACGCCATCGCGCTGCGGGCGAAGGCCAACAAGCAGATGATCTACCACTACTTTTCGAGCAAGCAGAACCTTTACCTTGCTGTGCTCGAAGAAGCCTATGGCGACATCCGCAGGTCAGAAAGCCAGTTGGAGGTGGAACACCTTCATCCGGTGGAAGCGATCAAAACGATGGTGCGCTTCACCTGGGACTACTACCTGAAGAACCCGGAGTTTCTGGCTCTGGTGAGTAATGAAAACCTGCACAAGGCGAAGCACCTGAAGCGGTCCCGCGTGATTGGCGAGATGCACGGGGTGTTTCGCGCGAGACTGGCCGACATCCTGGAAAGGGGCGTACGCATGCGAGTGTTCCGGCCGGGCGTGGATGCCGATCAGCTGAACCTCACCATTGCGGCCGTCGGCTACTACTACCTCACCAACCGCTACACCAACTCGGTGATCTACGAGACCAATCTTGTGGCGGCCGATGCACTGGAGCGGCGGCTGGCGTTCAACCTGGAAACCATCCTGCGCATGGTGTTGCGGCGAAGCGACGGCGCAGAATGAGTGTTGCGGCGAAGCGACGGCTCAAAATGAGTGTTGCGGCGAAGCGACGGCTGGCTGCGGAGAGGGCCACAACACAGCGCGGTCCGGAGAGGGTGAGTGTATGGGTATCGACGAATCCGTGAAGCCCGTGGCGCTGGTTACCGGTGCGGCGCGGGGTATCGGGAAGGGATGCGCACTGGCGCTGGCACGTGCAGGCTTCCAACTGGCCCTCGTCGACAGGGATGGCATGGAAGACCGCGCCTTGCTGCTTGAGGTAGCCGTGGAAGCGGCATCCCTGGGCGCTGAGGCGATCACTTTGGGGGCGGACGTTGCAGACCTAGCATTGCATCAGGGCCTGGTGGATGCCGCGACCGCGAAGTGGGGCCGGCTGGATTGTCTTGTGAACAATGCGGGTGTGGGCGTTCTTGAACGGGGTGACCTGCTGAATGTGAGTGTGGAGAGTTTCGATCGCTGCTTTCGCGTGAACACGAGGGCTGTGTTTTTCCTGAGCCAGACCGTAGCCGTTCACCTGCTGCGACAGGGAGAGTTAGGCGGCCACCACCGGAGCATCATCAACATCACATCCAGCAATGCGGTGGCGGTATCGGTGAGCCGAGGCGAGTACTGCGTTTCCAAGTGCGCCACCGGCATGATCACGCAGTTGTTCGCGTTACGGCTGGCCGAGTCGGGGGTTGGAGTCTACGAAGTTCGCCCCGGTGTAATCGAGACGGAGATGACCCTCCCCGCGAAGGACGACTACGATGCCCGCATTGCGGCAGGTCTGGTGCCCATGCGGCGCTGGGGACATCCCGGCGATGTAGCAAAAAGTGTTGCCGCCCTGGCTGAGGGACGGCTGCCCTACACCGTAGGACAGACAGTGGTTGTGGACGGCGGGCTCACCATCCCGCGTTTCTAGGAGATGACGATGGACCTGACAGCGCAAAGCGAGCAGGCGATCCTGTATGAGCGCATCGAACGCGACGGCATGGTATGGGCAGAGATCACCCTGAACCGGCCCGACAAAGGGAACGCGCTGACGATGGTGATGCTCACCCGGCTGGGGGAACTGGCCACGGAAGTTGCCGCCGACCGCGAAGTCCGGGCCGTGCTGATGCGCGCGCGCGGACGCTTCTTCTGTACTGGCGGCGACATCAAGGCGTGGGGGACGATGGATCCCCACGAGATGGCCCGGCACTGGATCCTGCCTGGCATCGACGTCTTCCAGCGAATCGCCGCGCTGCCGCAACCGGTGATCGCGGTGATCTCCGGGCACGTGTTTGGCGGCGGCCTGGAACTGGCGATGGCGGCGGATCTGCGGGTGGCGCTGCGTTCCGCGAAGTTCGGGGTGCCTGAGGTCTCGCTGGGTATGCTTCCCGGTTGGAACGGAACCCGGCGGCTGGCCGAGATGATTGGGGTAACCCGGGCGCGTCACATGGCGCTGCTTGGACTGCCCATCACGGCGGAGCAGGCGCTGGACTGGGGTTTGGTGACCGCGCTTGCAGAGGACGGCGAGACACTGGAACAGCAGGCCGAAGCTTGGCGCGAGAAGTTGTGCGCGAACGCACCGGCGGCGATGGGGCTGGTAAAGGGCTTGCTCGAAACCATGCACGCTGATCTGCGACATCATCACGCGAGCGCCGTTGCCGAAGCAGCCGGCACAGAGGACTGCCGGGAGGGTGTGCGCGCGTTTGTTGAGAAGCGCCCGCCTGTATTCCGAAACCGTTGAGAGCGAGGGAGCATCCATGAGCACCACCCGATTCCTGAGCGCCGCGGAGGCGGCCGCACTCGTTCGTGACAGCGATGTGGTTGCAGTGAGCGGTAACGGCGCGGGCATGACTTCCGCGGAGGTGATCTTTAAGGCAATTGAAGAGCGCTTCCTCGAAACCGGCCATCCCCGCGACCTGACGCTGGTGCACTCGCTGGGTCTCGGCGACCGGGGTGCGATGGGTACGAATCGGTTTGCACACGAGGGCATGCTACGCAAGGTGATCGCGGCCCACTTCACGTGGTCAGCGAAGATCCAGCAACTCATCCGCGAAGAGAAGATCGAGGCATACTGCTTGCCTGGCGGCGTCATTCAGCATCTGCTGCGCGAGATCGGGGCAGGCCGGCCTGGCTTGTTCACGCACTCCGGCCTAGGCACATTTGTTGACCCGAGACAGCAAGGCGGACGCTGCAACGAGCGGAGCCGCGAAGAGGTGGTGGAACTGCTCCAGATCGACGGCAAGGACGTCCTGCGCTACAAGCCCTTCGCAGTGAACGTGGGCATCATTCGGGGAACCTATGCGGATACGAACGGCAACCTGAGTCCCGAGGAAGAGGCAATTGACCTTGACATCCACAGCATTGCACTTGCCGCCCATAACAGCGGCGGCGTGGTGCTGGCGCAGGCGCGGCAATTGGTGGAACCGGGCAGCCTGCATCCGCGCCATGTCCGTGTGCCTGGGATCCTGATTGACGCGGTGGTGGAGGACCCGCAGCAGGAGCTGTTTTATGGCGTGGGGTACGAACCTTCCATCGGCGGTTCGCGCCGCGCGCATCTCGGCGCGCTCGCCGCCGGGGTTCCCGAGAAGCTGGAGCGGCGCATCGTGGCCAGGCGTGCGGCAATGGAGCTGCGCGAAGGGGTATCGCTGAATTTCGGTTTCGGCATTCCGGGAGGGATCTTCGGCGTGATCGCAGAGCAGGGCAATGCGGACCGCCTATGGATGAGCGTGGAGCAGGGAACCCATAACGGAAGGATGCTGGACGGTCGCCTCTTCGGTGCGTCCCGCAACACCGACGCGATTGTGCCGTCAGTTGAGCAGTTCGACTTCTACAGTGGCGGCGGCATTGACATCACATTTCTGGGGATGGGGGAAGCGGACGCCGAAGGCAATGTGAACGTATCCCACCTGGGTGGCAATCTGATTGGACCAGGCGGATTCATTGAGATTGCGCAAAACGCAAAGAAGGTGGTGTTCTGCGGGACCTTCGACGCGCAAGGCAGCCAACTGCAGTGGGCCGGTGGGCGTCTCTCCATTGTGCAGCCAGGCAAGGTGCACAAGTTCGTGCGACAGGTAGAACGCATCACCTTCGCCGCAAGTTACGCCCGCGGAACCGGGCAGGAAGTGCTGTACATCACCGAGCGAGCCGTCTTCCGCCTGGCGGAGGAAGAGCTCGAACTCATCGAGGTGGCGCCCGGCATCGACATCGAGCGCGACATTCTGCCGTTCATGGACTTCCACCCGGCGGTTCGATCCGTAGGGCTGATGCCGGTGGAGGTTTTCGCGGATTGACAGGGGCCTGGAGAGGAAGTTCGGGAGTCCGCTCGGCCTTCGCCGGGTTCAGGCGCTGGCTGATCGGAGGATTTCGCGGACGCGGCGCGCAACCTTGGCGGTATCGCCGGGCTGCATCATCCAGACGCCGAAGACCAGCCGCTCCTTGCTGGTGAGCGGGCAGGCTTCGATGGCGGGCTCGCCATCAGCAAGCTGCTGCTTCACCTCGGGCGGGGTGATCTTCACCACGGAGGGATCCCAGCGTAGCGCCAAGTGAGGTACATGGTTCGCAATGGGCGGCAGAAAGACTTCGCTCTCCACGGACTTCACCTGCCTGGCCGCGGTGGCAATTTCTTCGCAGCGTCGGTTCCATTCGCGGAGGTCCGCCGCGTGGTCGCGCTTCAGGTAGCTCTCGACGGCCACCAGCATGGCCAGCATCTCTTCCTTGTTCACCTTCATGCCGCGGCTGATGGTATCGCTGAAAGGAGAAGTATTCAGGCGAGCGGCCTCAATGAGGTCCTTGCGGCCGGCCAGTACGCCCGCACTCTGCGGCCCCATCATGCCCTTCCCGCCGGAGAAGGTGACGAGGTCGAAACCCATCTTCAAGTACCTGGAGAGGTTCTCAACGGGAGGCACATCGGCGGCACAGTCGTTGAAGGTGGGGACGCTGTGTTTCTTACCGAGCCGCACCCATTCTTCGTCCTTGATCTGGCCGCGGTCATTGGCGTCGTTGAAGAAGAGCATCATCGCCGTTTGGGGGCCGATCGCGGCTTCCAGTTCGGCCACGGTTTCGATTTCCTGCATGCGGACGCCCGTGCTGCGCACGGCGTGGTCGTAGCCAAAGCGATGGGTCTTCTGGGTAAGGACGACGCTCTTCATGCCATCCAACTGGGGCAGGCTGCGGATCTTCTCCGGATCGGCGCCGGTGAGCACCCCAGCGGTGCCCACCGTCAGCGCGCCCGCGGCGCCCGAGGTCACCATGGCAGCTTCGGCTCCCATCAAGTCAGCAAGCCGCGCGCCCACGGCATCCTGCAGTTTAGTCAGATGCACATAGTGGTCAGCGGCATAGAGCCAAGCCTGGCGCACCTCCGACGGCATACTGGAGGCGGTTAATGCCGTATAGGTTCCCGCCGCGTTGATGAAGGGCTTCACACCCAGCATCTTGAAGTAGTCCCGTGCCGCCGCTTTCTGGGCTGCCTCGGCGAGCGGAGTCGCCAGGGCGCCGAAGCCTGGAATCGCAGCGAGTAGGTGGAGCCAGTGGCGTCTGCTGAACATCGTTGACCTTTGCCTCTTGATGATTGAATATAGCAGCATCATGCGCGCACCACATCCGAAGTGCTTTCCTTCATTCCCAGGACGATTGGCATGGCTGCTGCTGGTTGTGTTTCTGGCCACCGCGCAGCAGCCCGATGCGCAGTGGGATCTGCTGCTAAAGGGCGGGCACGTGATCGACCCGCGAAACAACGTGAATGCCCGCATGGATGTAGCGATCCGTGATGGGAAGATCGCTCGCGTGGCTGCGGACCTTCCCGCTGTGCAAGCCAGACGGGTTGCCAACGTGAACGGCCTATTCGTGACGCCGGGCCTGATCGATATCCACGCACACGTTTACGCGGGAACCGGATTGCGCGCCTACACCGGTGACCTCAGCGTATATCCCGACGGGTTTTCCTATCGGACCGGCGTCACCACTCTTGTGGATGCTGGCACGGCAGGCTGGCGCAATTTCGCTGACTTCCGGCAGCGGGTGATCGATCGTGCCAAGACTCGCGTGCTCGCCTTTGTGAACATCGTTGCCGACGGCATGAGTCCCTACGGCGAGAATGATCCAGACAGTATGCAACCTGCGGAGGCGGCGCGCGTGGCACGTGAGCATGCAGACATTGTGGTGGGCTTCAAGACCGCGCACTACGCGGGACCGGGCTGGTTCTCCATTGATCGTACGGTGGAGGCGGGCAACCTTGTGAATTTGCCGGTGATGGTGGATTTCGGCTACCTGGTGGGGGAACGTACCTTGAAGGAACTGCTGGAAGTGAAGTTGCGGCCCGGCGATATCTACACCCACATGTACTCGCCCTATCGCACAGAGTTGCTGCCGACAGGGGAACTAAACCCCGCGATGCGCCGCGGCAGAGAACGCGGCGTGCTGTTCGACGTGGGCCACGGCGGGGGAAGCTTCTACTACTTCGTGGCCGTGCCGGCAATCGAACAGGGCTTCTTCCCAGACACCATCTCAACGGACTTGCATACTGGCAGTATGAATCGGGGCATGAAGGATCTGTCGAATGTGATGTCGAAGATGCTGAACCTGGGCATGCCCCTGACCCGCGTAATTGACGCGGTCACCTCGAAAGCGGCGCTCACGATCAAGCGCCCCGAGTTGGGCCATATCGGCGAGGGCGCGGAGGCGGATGTCACCGTGCTGCAACTGGAAAAGGGTCGCTTCGGTTTCCTCGACTCGGCTGGCGCGCGGCTGGACGGCGCGGAGCGCCTGACTGCCGAAGTGACCATTCAAGGCGGCGAGGTGATGTGGGACCTGAACGGGCTGGTTGCGACCCCGTGGAAGGAGTTCAACTACCAAATGCGGCCCGAACCCGCCAAGCCCGCCACGCGCACAGAGCGATTGCCATAGGCGCCCTGCTGCTTTCGGTCTGCCGGGAGTGGTCGGGGAATTGTCTTACAGCCCAGGCCAGATTCTGCACCCCAAGTTCGCAGGCTGGAACATTCCAGGTCCCTGGCCTTAGCTACTATCGGATCGCGGGGGTTGTAGCCTTCAGCATCTCTGGCCTGGTGACGGGACTTCCCCGTTCGTCGAAGCCTGGAGGTGTTTGGATTGTTGCGCCTTTCCTCTATTCGTCGGTCAAAGCACCGCCGACGCATCGATTCCTGCAGCGGTGAAGTAGGTTGCCATTTTCCGCAGCGCTGCCTTGTGGATCTGGGAAACGCGGCTTTCGTTTACACCCATGCGCAACCCGATCTCCTTCATGGTTAGTTCTTCGGTGTAGTACATCCGAACAACCTCCTGATAGCGAGGCGGCAAGCTTTGCAGTACTTCCTTAAGCAGAACGGCAAGCTGGTTGCGCTTGCAGATAGCATCGGGGTGGTCGTTGGTGTCCGCGGGGAAATCTGGCGGTGGCCCGTCTTCCTGCCCGGGCGGACGGGACGATGCCGAAACAGAAACTCCCCCCTGCAGTTCGCTCAGCATTCGTTGCCAGCGGACAAGGTCCATACCCATCTCGGTGGCGATCTCCGCAGCCGACGGCGTGCGGCAAAGGGCGCCTGAGAGGTTGTGCACCGCGGCTTCCATCTGCCGGACCCGCCGGCGCTGGTCCCGCGAGGCCCAGTCCATCTGGCGCAGACTATCGAGAATTGCGCCCCGAATGCGATGTTTGGCATAGGCGGCGAACGTGACGTTCTTGCTTTCGTCGAACTTCTCCGCAGCTTCCAGTAGACCCATTACGCCTACCTGGACTAGTTCCTCTAGCTCGATATGAACTGGCAGCCCTTCGTACACGCGGATCGCGATGATTTTCACCAGGTGAATGTTGTCCAGGATCCTTTGATCGCGCGCCATTTGCCGAGCGCGGGTTGTTTGCACGCTCACGTTCCGGGACTCGATCTGACTGCGAGGTACCGCCCCGGAAAGATAAGTGCTTGCTTGTGCTGCCATCTTGGTGTGTCCTTCTCAGAGCCGTTCCCGGAACTGACTTTAAGCTTGGTAGAACCCGTGAATTTGTTGCTCGGGTTACTTCCTGCGCAATATCCGAAAGCATGTTGAGATCCAAAGCTTTTCGCGTACCGTCGAAACCTATTATTGAATTCTTAGCTCCGGGAATCCCCCCGGTAAACTATTGAAAATCCTGGGATTTGTTACTTAGTCTTGGGGGGAGAAATAGCCAGTGGGGATGATAGACCCTGAGGTACGATTCTGGATGGGTCGTTTCAGCATGAATCGCTGTGTTTCAAACTGAAACCTGATGATTCATTCCGGCACTTACTGTTCAGGGGAACCCCGCAGACAGAGCATGCAGGGCGCCTTAGATTGGACTAAGGAACAGCGAGTAAGGTCGCCCCCGCCGCAGGTGGTCCGCGTCGAGCCTTCTATGCGCTTATCGGCTCGGCCGTACTCAAGAACGAGGGATCGAACTCAACTCCAAGACCGGGTCCCGTAGGAACATGCAAGCGGCCCTGTTCGCTGGTGAGGGCTGAGGTGGCTGAGGAAACAGGCAGGGTGTCCTCCGCGCCTTTGTACTCCTGATGGGGACCGGCGTTGGGCACACAGGAAGCGAAGTGCGCCACGTAAAGGTAGCCGAGACCGCCTCCGGACATGTGGGGCGTACATTCCAATCCGGCAATCTCAGCCATCCGCGCGACCTTGATGGCGCGGATGAGGCCACCGGAATACATGATGTCGGGTTGGACAATGCGGGCAATCCCGCGTTCAATGATGCGACGGAAGTTGCGCAGGCTGGATTCCTCCTCGCCAAGCGCAATGGGAATCTTGAGGCCGTCGGATACGGCCTTAGTCTCTTCGTAATGGTCGAAGGGAACGGGCTCCTCGAAGAAACGGAAATTCTGCTCCTCCATCAGTTTTCCGATGCGGATGGCCATGGGAACGTCGTAGGAACCGTTGGCGTCGGCATAGATGGTAATCTTGTCACCCAAGGTCTTGCGGGTGAGTTCGATGAGTGCCAGGTCTCGCTTGGTGGAGGCATCGTCATAGCGCATGCGGGCGCCAAGGCGGAACTTGATGGCGGACGCGCCCGTCTCTGCCAATTGCTGCTGGAAGTAGGCAATTTCCTCTTCTGGCGGGTTGCCGCGGTGGCTGCTGGCGCGATAGACCCCGATCGACTGCTGGGTAACCGTACCGAGCATCGCACCGAGGGATTTTCCGGCGGCTTTCCCCAGCAGATCAAGAATGGCAATTTCGACGGCGGCCATAGATACCCAGAAGGGCAGCCCCTGCCACTTGTAGTTGGACGAGGCGAGGTAAGCGGCGTGGAAGGTGCTTTCGAGATCGCGGGCATCCTTGCCGACGAAGTGCGGCGCCACCTTCTTCAGCAGGATGGGCCAGGCTGCGGACATCACGGCGCTATGAGGGTCAGAATACCCAGAGAGTCCGCCGCACTGTGCGCGCACGAGGTAATGCTTGCCGGCCTTCAGCAGTTCAACGCGCTCGACTGGTACGGGATCGGGGAACATTTCGCGGCGCAGCACTGGGGCATTCATTGCAGCCGCAAGCTGGTCGCCAAGCGCTGATTGATCCACGGCGGTGCTCGCTGTCGGCGACGTGGAAGCGCACCGCGTAAGCCCGATGGAACCCGCCACAGCGACGCTGCCCGATAAGGCGAGTTTCTGTGCCCACTGTCTGCGCGTCGTACCCATGGTCTCGACCTCCCAGGAACCAGCCGGATGGCGTCCTTCGGGAACAATACCACGATCCGGCCGCCAGGTAAGTATGAGTATTGGCATACACAAGGTAGCCGCGCCGGGAGTGGTGCCTGAACTCACGGGACTGGCGGGCGCCTAGACGCCGTTACGCCACCATGCGTGGTAGTAGCCCTGGTGATGCACCACCTCTACCGCCGTACCGAAGAGCGATTCCAGAGACTCGGTATTCAGCAGCGACTCCTTGCTGCCGTCGGCCAAAATACGCCCTTCCTTCATCAGGATCACGCGATGGATCTCTGGGATGATGTCGGCCAGGTGATGGGTTACCAGCACTAGCGAAACGCCACGCTGGGCGAGCCGGCGGAGCACTGCCACCAGTTCGCGCTGCGCGGCGAAATCCAGGCTGGTGCTGGGCTCGTCAAAGAGCAGCGCTTCAGGGTCGTGCACCAGCGCGCGGGCGATGAGGATGCGGCGCGCCTCACCCGAAGAAAGCTCGTCGAGCCAGCGGCGCGCCAGGTGCGTGATCTCAAACTCTTCCATCAGCGCGCGGGCTTTGGCATGCATGGCCTCGGTGGGTGGCTCGGCCATCATCAGCCCGATGCTGCCGTAGAAGCCGCTCAACACCGTTTCGAGACCCTGGATGGGGCGATTGCAGAGGTTGGCCAGGTCGTGAGAGACCAGGCCTAAGTGATGACGCAGGTCAAAAAGGCGCCAGCGCTCCTGGCCGAGGATGCGCGCGGAGGCGTCCGGGCGGTGCAGCGGGTAGAGGTCGCGGGTAATGGTCTTCACCAGGGTGGACTTACCGCAGCCATTTGGCCCGAGAATCGCGACATGCTCGCCGCGATGGATACGCAGGGAGAAACGCGAGAGCACCGCGCGGTCGCTGCGCATCACGGTGATGTTCTGGAAATCAATGAGAGGTTCTGACATGGTTCGGCTAAGGCAATCGCGGACAGCCCGGCAGACCCAGTGGCGGACAGCCGCATACAGTCAAGCATCGCAAACCAGGATGCCCTTGCGCATTGCTTGAGTATCCTTAGAGTATGCTTCGATTACCTCTCGCCGTGTTGCTGGTGGCCGCCTTCTTCAGCGTGGCAGCGGAGGAGGGCAAATGGACCCCCTCGCAGGTGCTGGAGCTGGATGCGGGCGAGTTGCGGCAGATGGGCTTGCAGATTGCGCCTCGTGATTTGTGGGATCCGGCAAAGGGCAGCGGGCTGCTGAGCGCCGCCATCAACATCAGCGGATGCTCTGCGTCGTTTGTGAGCACAACGGGCCTGATCGCCACCAATCACCATTGCCTGTTTGGCGTGTTGCAGGAACATAGCACGCGGGAACGCGACATCATCAGCAACGGGTTTTTGGCGCGGGAGCGCGGCCAGGAACTGCCCGGGCGTACGACGCGGGTGACGGTGCCGCGGGCATTCGCGGATGTGACCGCGCAAATGGAAGCAGCCGCGGCAAACGCCACCGACGACCTCAGCCGCTACCACGCCTTGGACCGCAAGCAGAAGGAGTTGGTGGCGGCATGCGAAGCGAAGCCGAACCGGCGCTGCCGGCTGGCACGGTTTGATGGCGGGGTCCAGTACATCCTGCAGGAAATGATGGAACTGCGCGATGTGCGACTGGTGTATGCGCCGCCGCGGGCCATTGGCGAGTACGGTGGCGAGGTCGACAACTGGATGTGGCCGCGCCACACGGGCGACTTCAGCATCGCCCGGGCCTACGTGTCACCGTCGGGAGAGCCCGCTGACTACAATACGGCGAACGTGCCCTATGCGCCGGAACGTTTTCTGCGCATCTCCCAGCGACCGCTGCGGGAAGGCGACTTTGTGATGGTGCTGGGCTACCCCGGGCTTACGTATCGCAGCCTGCTGGCTGAGGAAATGCGGGAGCGGCGGGACCTGTTCTTCGCGCGCCGCGTGGAGCTATTCGGGGAGTGGATCGAGCTGCTCGAAGCAGTATCCAAGGACAGCGAAGAGGGGCGTATCGCGGTGGCGGCAGACCTGAAGAGCCTGTTGAACCGGTATAAGAATGCGCAAGGTCAGATGGACGGCTTCCGGCGCGGAGACCTGTTGAACAAACAACTCCTGGCGGAGAGGGAAGTACTCGCTTGGGCAGCGAGCCGTGCGGAATGGCAGCCGGCCGTCGCTGCACGCGCGGAGTTGTTGAGGCATTTCGAGGAAAGACTGACGACCTGGGAGCGGGATTTCCTGTTCGCGAACATCGGCGCGGGTCCGAAGTCGCTTTCGTTTGCCCAGACGCTAGTGCGGCTGGCCACCGAACGCACCAAGCCAGACATGGAGCGTGACGAAGCTTACATGGAGCGCAACCTGCGTAGCCTGCTGGCGACGCTGGAACGGCAGCAGAAGAGCTACTTCCCTGAGGCCGACAAGCAGATGCTTCTGGCCTTGGTGGAACGCGCGCGAAAGCTGCCCTCCGGCCAGCGGATTGAAGCCATCGACGCGCTATTTCCGACCTCGTTGAGCAGGCAGGAATTGGCATCCCGGATCGATGCGCTCTATCGGAACAGCAAGGTGTTGGAACTGGAATCGCGCAAGGCAATGGCCGGTGAAAGCACCGAGGCTCTACGTGCAAGAAAGGATCCATTTCTCGACTTGGCCTTCTCGATGGAAGAACGAATGGCTGGCTACCGTGAAGCAGAACGGCGCTGGGAAGGAACAATAAGCCGCCTGCGGCCAGCGTGGCGCAAGGCGGTGATGGCCCATGCGGGCAAGCCTGTTGCTCCAGATGCCAACAGCACGCTTCGGGTGAGCTTTGCCCACGTAGCTGGTTATGCACCGCGCGATGCGGTGGCCTATGGTCCGTTCACCACCCTGAGTGGAGTGGTGGAGAAGAACACAGGGAAGGATCCGTTTGCTGTGCCGTCTCGCGTTCTGGATGCGGCGAAGGCTGGCAAAGGAAGCCGTTGGAAAGACGCCGCCCTGAACGACATCGCCGTAAACTTCCTGGCCACCGGCGACACCACTGGAGGAAACAGCGGCAGCCCCATGGTGAATGGTTATGGCGAACTGGTGGGCCTGAACTTCGACCGCGTCTGGGAGAATGTCGCCAACGACTTCGGCTACAACCCGGCCATTGCACGCAACGTAAGCGTGGATATCCGCTACATGCTGTGGACACTGGAAGCGATCGACGGCGCGGGCGAGTTGCTGGCGGAGCTGGGCATTACGCGGTAAGTGGTACGCCACGCAGTTCCCGGGCATAGCGCAACGCTTCCAGGAAGCTGTGGATGCGAGCCTTGCCCTGCCAGGCGATGTTGAAGGCGGTTCCATGGTCCACGGAGGTCCGCAGGATAGGCAGCCCCAGGGTGATGTTCACTCCGCCATCGAAATCCAGCAGCTTCAGCGGGATGTGCCCCTGGTCGTGGTACATGCAGACGATGGCGTTGTACTGCTGTTCCCGTACCGCCAGGTAGAACAGCGTGTCCGGGGCAAAGGGGCCGTCCACGGGGATGCCGCGGGCCTGCGCGTCCAGCACGGCGGGGCGGATTTCCAGCTCTTCTTCAATGCCAAACAGGCCGTTCTCGCTGGCGTGCGGGTTGAGACCCGCCACCGCGAGGCGCGGCGCGGCGCGCAGCCGCGAAACGGCCGCATGGGTGAGTTCGATGATGCGCAGCACCCGCTCGCGCTTAACGCGCGCAATCGCCTGGGAGAGCGAAACGTGCGTACTGACGTGGGAGACAATCAGTTTCCCGGACGCGAGCAGGATGGTGACGTCCGGCGCGCCGCAGAGCTCGCCCAGCAGTTCAGTATGCCCGCTGAAGCCGGGGTGGGTGAGCTGGATGGCCTCCTTGTTGATGGGAAGCGTCACCACTGCGGCCACTTCGTGGCGGAGTGCGGCGCGGGCGGCCTCAGCGACGTAAGCATAGGCGGCGGCCCCCGCTGTTGCGCTTAACTGGCCAGGGGCGATATCTGCTTCGCGCATCAGGGCTGCATCCATCACGCACAGGCTGCCTGGCGTAGCATCCTCCGCCCGTTGCACCACACGCACTGGCACGGCAAGCCCCAAGTGACGCCGGCAGGCTTCGATGACGGTAAGGTCCCCGAACACCACAGCGGCGTCGGGGACGGCGGACTCGGCGTACGCACGAAGCAGGATCTCGGGGCCGATACCATGAGGGTCACCCAGGGTGATGGCGAGAGGTTGGGCGCTGGAGGAGCTCATGATGGCAGAGGGTCTCCTTGGAGGATAGCGAGAATTCGCACGAGCGTTTGCGCATCACCAAACGCACCGGACTTGGTTATCACGGGAATGCCGCGGTCCCCAATACGCGCTTTGCTCAGGACGACGCCCGGTTCCAGCTCCAGCAAGGGTTCCAGTTGCTGACAGCCGAGCAGGCGCAGACAGGCGGCAGCGGTCGCTCCGCCAGAGAGATAGAGCGCTTCAGGCAGGGGATCGAACCGGATGGAGGGTGCGCCAGAGCCGGGGCGGCAGGCACGCAGCATCAGCCACTTCCCGGCCTCGCGCGCCACCTGCCACGGCTCGGCGCAGGCGCGGAAATCGGCGCTGCCGGAATCGGCGGTAATCGCGTGCGGCGAGGTTGCCAGCGCCTCCCACTGCGCCATGCTCGCAGGGTGCACGGAACCGATGAAGCCCACGCCGATGGGCAGCCGCGGTGGCGCGACAGGAACAACGGACTTCGGTTCAGGAAAGAGTGAGCGGAAAACGCCGGCGGGTCCAGCGATGATGGCACGGGTGGCGTGCGCCCGCAGGATGCGGCCCATCTCCTCCACCAAATCCTGGCTCTGGCCGTCGCAAACCAGCACGGTGGAAGCATCCTCTTCCAGTGCTTCCTGCAACTGTCCTGGCGTGGCAATCCCGCGGAGCTGCGGAACGGGAATTGCAGTCCCCAGCATTGTCATCACATCGCCGACGAGCGTCGGGCCAGATGGCCCCGGAATCGTAAGTTTCCCGTCTCGCACACATCGGCCGAGCAGCGGATAGGCAGGCACGTAGACCAGCCGCCGCCGAGGGTAGATCTCGCGGAGCGCGGCAAGCTCCGCCGCGATATTCCCACGCAGCAACGAGTCAGTCTTCTTAAGAATGGCCAGATGCTGGGTATCGTGGAAACCAGCCGCGATTTGACGCAGGACTTCCACGGCATCGGCTGACGTCAATTCACGGGTATCGGTATCCAACACCAGCGTGCGCGGCCCGTCGGCAAGGCTTGGCAATTCGCTGCCAGCCAGGCGGACCACGGCGTGGAGGCCGGCGCGGCGGGCCAGCACACCCATTTCCAAGGCCCCCGTCAAGTCGTCGGCAAGGACAATCGTTTGCGGAAAGTGATCGCTCACAGGGTGCCGTGAAGTTTCCATCGTCGGTAGCAGGAAGGCATCAGTAGCAGGAAGGCGGACGCTGCAGCCAGCGAACGCCGCCACTGCCATCCAGGCGAATGGCGGAGGTGGAACCGCCCACCAGATCCTTGCGCGTGTCGAAGTGCCCGGTGAGTTCCACTAGACGGATGGCCACGTCCTGGTGGATATCCTGGGAACCGCGAAAATACTCCTGCCACCTGGCCACTTCGTCCTGTGCGCGGGGAGTCTTGCGATCCAGAAACTCCATGGCAATTTGCGGCCGGCCGAACACGAGGTACATCGTGCGCTGCGGATCCACCTGGAGAGGCTTCACTTCGATGCGCACATCAATGCCTCGCGCGGCGTTGACGGGCGTCAATCGCGCCTGCACGATGTTCACTTCGTCGGCGCGATCGAGCCCCGCGAAGATGGCTGAGGTTTGCGAATCCCGCAGATACTTTTGGACAGCCTGCGGCGGTAATCCGCGCACCTTTTCCGCCATCGTGCGCGCCCAGCTTTCCGCAACGCTCTGCAAGGTGCTTTCACTGAGGTAGGGATTGTCGCCGACTATCCGACTGGCCACCTGCTTGGCGATATCGCTGGCGTACCAATCTCCGCCCCCCACCATGCCTGAGGCTGCGAAGATTACTTTGCGCGCGGGGTTGGCAATCTTGCATACCTCATCCTGGTAGCCTTCCGCCATGAAGGACGCCCGGCTATCCGCAGCCACCACGATGCGCTGCTTGGAATAGGCCACCGCGATGACGGTGCCTGTCTCAAGAGCAGGCGGATCCTCGGCCTCAAGCGCCAAAGCGCCCAGCAGAAGCAAGGCCAAACCAAGGCTGGCCAGGGCACTGGGTGCTGGCTTCATTAAGGACGCACTTTCTCCAGCACTTCGATGGATCGGAACCAGACGCTCGTATCCATGCGGCCATGGGCCTGGATGGCGAGGTGCCCCTCGCGCGACACGCCGGGGTCGTCGGGCAGATCCACGGTCTTGCTGCCGTTCAAGTGGATTACCACGCGCCCGTTGAGACCCGCGACCGCAAGATCGCTCCAGTCACCGGGTTTCACCAGCGCGTTATCTTCCGGACCCGTCACCCATTTGCGGCCGCCCACTTCATAGAGTCCGCCGGTGCCTTTGGTGCCGTCGATCTCGGCTTCGTAGCCCCACAGATTGTCTTTCTTGGCCTGGAAGAAGTAACCGCTGTTGCCTTCCTCAATCTTGAACTGCAGGCGGGAGACGATGTCCTTGTGCGGCGCATCGTAGATCAGTACGCCTACGCTGCGGTCATCAGGATTGGTCTTGCCATGAATGGCGCCGTCCTTGATGGTGAACGTGGAACCGCCGCGGTGCGTCCAGCCCTTGGTGGTCTTGCCATCCCAGATGGGCTTCCAGACGTGCTTTCCGTTGTCCTGGATATAGACGTTTCGCCAGCGGACTTCAGCGGGAGTATCGCCCTTGAACTGGTGCACCTGAAAGCCGATGTAGCCAGTAAGGTCGGCGGGGTCGATGAGGTCAGTACACTGCACGCCGTTCACAAACGTCTGGATGCGCACACCCTCGGCGACAACGCGGTACTTGTTCCACTGGTTGTCCTTGAAGGCCGTAGCGCAGGCAGGGTTATTCTCGGCGGTAGGCTGGTGGAGCCAGCCGCGGCGTGCTTCGTCATAGATGCCGCCGGAGTTGGCTGCCTTTTCGTTCGAAATCTCCACCTGGTACCCGTGGAAGCGGCCCTTTTTCTGCACGCGCTCTATCCATTCGCGGCCGTTCCAGATGCGGGAGGGGGTATCCGCGGGATACTCGTGGCTGCGAATCTGAACACCAGAATTCAGACGGACGTCGGTCTTCACTTCAAACTCCAGCACAAAGTCAGCGTATTCACGCTTGGGAGTGAGGAAAGTGTTTGGACTACCATCGACCGTCGTACCTACGATCTCGAAGTTCTCCACACGGTAGCTGGCAGTGCCGTTGCGGATGTCAAAATTCTTCAGGTCTTTCCCATTAAAGAGCGCTGTGAACCCCTGTGGTGGTTGGGGCTGGGCGGACGCAAGCGACGCCACCAAGAATGCGCCTGCGAACAGCAGACAGGCGGAAAACCACGGTCGAACACGCATGTGAAGACTCCCTTCGCGTTGCCCCCCTGAAAGCGACATGCAACCGAGTGCGATAGAACAGGAAAGAGGCGACGCCGCCATTATATAACCGTCACCGGCAAACACAGTCCGGCAAACGAGTTACGGTGCCGATATTCTGCAACGTAGGAATGAATCCTCCATGACCTCAAGACGCCAGTTCCAAGCACTCGCCGTAAGCGCCGTTGCGTCGGCGCCATGCACAGCGTCTGGGGATGCATTGCGGACTGTCGTTGAGGAAGGCATCCGGCACGCACCCTATTCCGTGATGTGACGCAACGCACGCATGGGCTACACCAATATCGCCATCAAGGGAACCTTTGTGACGCTCGCCGCCGCCGCCCGGCGGTAGCGTATTGGCGACGCCCAGAGGGCGGTTTTGGCTATGCGCAGTTGCGGCTGATGAAGGACGACTACGATTTCTCGTCCGCGCTCTTCTTCAGCGTCCAGCACCAGAACACGATACTGGCTGTCGTGTACTTTCGTAACCCAGGCGGCGACAAGCACATCTCCCTCGATCCCATCGAAAACGGGCACGTCACCGCGAGCAGCCTGCGCCTGCAACTGGACATCCTCGCGGAACCCTTGCCGACCCTTTCGTTTGGTGAAAGTGGCGCAGCCACAAAGGGTTGCGGGGCGCTCTACCTGTTTCCAGCAGGCGACGATCAGGTGCTGCATCTCTCCGTGCTTGCGTTGCGATTTGGCGAGGAAGAAACGGGCATAGCCACCTGCATGGCGGGGGAGGCGCAGAGCACCGTAACCATTGAGTTACTACGCGGACCAGGGACACCGGCAGCGTGCAGGCCATCAGGGATGCGATACCGCCCGCGCAGTGGTACCGCGACGGAAAGGCAAGCTACTCCCGGCAATCGGGGCTGGTGGACGCCAGTTGGAACAATGGCACGGTGCAACTCGGCTTGGTGGCAGGTGGGGCGGTCGCCACAGCGGAAGAACAGCAACGGCGCTGCAACGGCGGGCGTATTCGCAACACAGCCGTACCCCTCGTGCACTTAAGCGAAGAGCGGCTCGCGGAGGGCTATCAGCCGTAGGCGTTCACCTACAAAGACAAGAGTGTATCCGGCATATCCGCCAGCACAAAGCCCATCACTCCCATCGCGGCCATACAGGCGCGGAAGTCCTGCAAATCCACTTTGTCCACGGTGTCCGCATGGGTATGGTGCCAGTGGAAGTACTTCTCCCCCACGGTGCGCAACCCGAGGCCGGGAACGCCCGCGCTCATCAGCGGTCCGATGTCCGCACCGCCACCGCCGGTGGTGATTTCTCCGGCGTGGATTCCATCCAGCAGCGTGCCCACCTGCTTGAGACGGGCGATGGCCTTTGCGAGGTGATTATCTGGCGCAGCATTCTGCGAGCGGATACCCAGACCGAAGCCCACAGGACGCTCCGCGCCGCCATCCATCTCGATGGCCGCTACGTGCTTCTCGCCGCGCGATTCGCTCCAGGCGCGATAGGCATTGCCTCCGCGCAGTCCGTTTTCTTCGTTTGTCCAAAGGCACACGCGCAGGGTGCGCCGGGGGCGCAGCTCTAATTTGCGGATGTTGGCGAGCGCCTGCATCGCTGCCAGACAGCCGCTGCCATCGTCCTGCGCGCCCTGCCCGACATCCCAGCTATCGATGTGGCCGCCCATGACGACGATTTCGTTCGGACTGGCGCTTCCGGGAATCTCGCCTACCACGTTGGCCGAGTCAGCGTCCGGAGCCGTTCGGGCTTCCATTCTGAGATGCACCCTTAGAGGCACGCCGCGAGCCTGCAGGCGAGCCATGCGCTCCGCATCTTCCACCGTGATGGCTGCCGCCGGAATGCGCTGGGTATCCACCGTGTAGCGGAGTGCGCCGGTATGCGGCGATTGCAGGCTAACAGGTGTCACGCTGCGAACCAGCGCAGCCAGCGCGCCATATTCCGCGGCACGGCTGGCGCCACTCGACCGGTAGCGGACCGTGTTTCCATATCCCGCGTAAGCTGCGTTGTAGAGAACGATCTTGCCCTCTACCCCAGGCCTGCCGAGTGCGTCGAGGGCATCGAAATCCGGCACCACCACCACGTCCGCCGTAATTCCATCGGCGGGCGTCCCCACGCTGCCCCCCAGGCCAAGCATAGGCAGGCTCCGTTCTTCCGGCAACAGCAGTTTCGCCCACTCCTGGCCGCGAATCCACACAGGCACCTTCACCAATGGGGTGGCGACATTCTGGAGGCCGTCCGCGCGCATGATCTCGGCAGCCCAGGTAACCGCGCGATTCAGCGATTCGGACCCCGCCAAACGGTTGCCGATGCGATCACACAAATGGATCAGCTTCTCCATGCCATCGGTATCGGCAAGGCAGGCTCCGATGATCCTGCCCGCTGCCTCCTGGTAGTCCCTGGCAAGCGACGGGGTGGCATCGGCTCGCGATGAGCCGCCGAGGGAAAGCAATGGAAGCATCGCGGGGGAACGGAATAGCTGACGACGGGGGATGGACATTGGGCACTTCCTGAAGTGGGATGTGAACGAACAGGCAACCAACTGGGGTTGGCGTGGACAGGCCGCTGAGTCAGGCACTACGGGGCGCTTGTGGCGGAAGCCAATAGATTACCACGGCATCGGGGCTGGGCTGCCGGGTGTCCCTTGGACGGTATTCATTCCGGAGTCGCACGCCGCTTTGATATCATTCAAAACCGCGGGGCCATTTCGCCGCGCGTATGTTTTTGTTTTGCCCAGGGAGTTTTGATGTCCAAGTCAGCCGAAAAAGTGAAGTCCGCGAGCACCATACTGATTGCCGCGGCAATTCTCGCCATTCTGGTTTACGGCATGATTGCCGCGATGCTCGGCACCCTGCTGCCAGCACTCTCCGGCAAGTTTGGAATGACGCCGGAGCAGGATACATCCATCGCATTCTGGCAAGGAATTGGCCTGGTAATCGCGTCGCTTTCCGTGGGTCCGCTCATTGATATCCGCGGCAAGAAAGTGGGTTTGCTGCTGGGTCTTGGTTTGATCGCCCTCGCCCTTTTCCTGCTGCCCAATGCTTCCGGCTATGAGATGACGCGCCTGCTCTTCCTGTTGGTTGGCTTGGGAGGCGGCATTGTGGTGACCGCCGCCAACGCGCTGGCCGGTGACATCAATGAAGAGCGCCGCTCCTCCACCCTGAATCTGCTGAATATCTTCTTCGGTCTGGGGGGCATTTTGACACCCTTCATCGGCTCGATGCTCGGCGGTAACGCGATCATCCTCTGCTACGTGATTGCCGCGCTGACGGTCGTAACCTGGATCGTGAACGCCGTGACGCCCATGGCCCCTCCTTCCGGCGAAGTAGCCTTCAAGCTCTCCGAAATGGGAATGATCCTGAACCGTCCCGTGCTCTGGGTGCTCTCAGCCTTCCTGATGCTCTACGTCGCGGCTGAAGTGGGGGTATGGAATTTCCTGGTACAGCATTTGATCGCGCAGGGTATCCCCACGGGGACTGCGCAGTCCATCCTGGCCTGGGGCTTCGCGCTTGGCTTGATGGTTGGCCGCCTGGCTGCCTCTCGCATCCTGATGAAGGTGCACCCGGTGACCGTGCTTACCTTTGCATCACTCGGTATGGCGGTTACCACCTACCTGTTCCTGCAAACGGCTGACCCCACCATGGCGGCAGTTGCCGTGTTCTTTGGCGGCCTGGCCATGGCCCCCGTTTTCCCCACCACCCTTGGCGTAACCGGCGACTGCTTCCGCCGCGGCACCGCTACGGCGATGGGAATCGTGATCACCTTCGGCTGGGTGGGCATCCTGGTGAGCTCCCCCATCATTGGGTCGATCGCTGGGTCGGACGCCACCCAGTACAAGACCGCGTTGCTGATTTTGCCCGCGGGTGCGGTGATTATGTTCCTGCTGGCACTCGTATTGAAGCCAATGACCACGAAGAAGGCATAGCCTTCGCTCGTGCAGCCTGACGCACGAAAGCCCCAGCGCAGCCACCACCCGGGTGGCCGCCCTGGGGCTTTTCATTTAGGGCGGCGGCTAATGCTGGGAGATTTGCCTGGCCGGGTGGGTGTTCACCTTGTGGCGGACGGGCTTCACTGTGCGCAGATAGCGGTACATCGCCCGCAGGTCCTCTTCCTCCAATTCGGCATAAGCAAGCCACGGCATCAGCGTGAAAGACTCGCGGGAGATTGACGGCGCGCCGTTCTGTGCGAAGTCACGGTATTGCCGGAAGCGGGCAACGAAACCGTCCTCGGTCCATGAGCCGATGCCCGTTTCCATGTCAGGCGTGATGTTGGCGCTGAACACAGTCCCCTCCGGGAGGCTGAGTTCAAAACCTCCGGCCAGATCCATGCCTTCGACGTTGGTTCCGTTCTTCTTCATGGTGTGGCAGCCCGCACAGTCAACGGTGGTTACCAGGTAACGTCCATACGCAAGGGCATCGCTGCGCGGGGGCGCCGTTACGGGCCCTGCCACGGGCTTTGGCTCTCCTCTGTTCAGCAACTCAACCGGCAAGGCAAGTTGCGTGGATGGCAAGGGGTTGTGAATGGCGGGGATGGTACGCAAGTACGCAACAATCGCCTCCACGTCGTCGTCGCTCATGCTGCGATAAGCGGTGTAGGGCATGAACGCGAAGAGCGCCTTGCCATCGCGATCCACTCCCTCGCGGATCGCGCGAATGATTTCGCCATCCGTCCACTTGCCGAGGCCAGTCTCAGGGTCTGGCGTGAGGTTGGCGCTTACGATCCTGCCCGGCAGCCGCATCTGGTCAGGGAATACGAACCCCTTGCCGAGTCCGTCCGGCTTAACCGGAGCGGCAAACTTGCTGAAATCCCGTTCCGAGTGGCAGCCTGTGCACTCATAGAGGTTGCTGAACAGGTAGCGTCCACGCTCGACCCTTTCTGGGGTGAGGGCCACCTTTACATCGCGCGGGGGAGCCATCGCTGGCTTGCGCGCAAACAGATACGCCACACCGCCGCCGACGGCCAAAATCAAGGCGCACATGGCCAATAGGAGAACACGTTTCCACATGGTGTCTCTTCCTTCACTATGGGGACTGGAGTTTCGACAAGGGAGCGCGGAGACTGCTCCGTCAGAAAGCTATTGCCCCGTAATCGTGTAACAACCTTGTTACATTTCGCCTAGCGCAGGATTGTGCCTATTTGGCTCAATTGCCAGAAGTGAGAATGGGATAAATAGGAAACAGCTCCCGGCTGATCTGCTGACTATGCGGATTGCGCATTATCTGATAGTGAGCGGCTGCACGCCCCCTCTGCCATTCGCGTGAGGGTCAACGCGCAAGCCCGCAGCCGGAGGGGATGATGCGCGGGAATTCGAAACACTTCCAATGGCGGACCCTTGGCTTCCTGAGCCGGGTATCCTCGTTCTTCTGGCGCTGGAGCTACCAGCGGCACGCCCGGCTTGAAGAGTTGGCAACGGTGCAGGTGTGGCAGCGCCGTTAGCACAGTGAATAACTGTGCTGACGTGTATCCGCCAACCACCCTGCAGTCTGTCGGCGACTCTGTGTGAACGCCACTGGCATACGATAAGAAGTTGAGCAAGCGAATCGAGCAAACGTGGCTAGGCGGTCTCCGCTGGTTGATGGTTCTTTGGATTGCGGGGCTGGCGGTGACGGCATGGGTCTCCTTACTGCCCGGTAGCCGCATCGGCACCATGCCAGGTTCCGACAAAGTTTGGCATGGCAGCAGCTATCTGCTGCTGGCTCTGCCAATCTGCTTTCTCTTCCCAAGCAAACTGTGCGCGTTCAGAGCAGCAGCGTGTCTGGCACTCTACGGTGCGTTGATCGAAGTAGGGCAACTTTATGTGCCCGGGCGCAGCTTCGAATGGGGGGATATATTCGCAAATGCGACTGGCGCGTTTGGGGGAATGTTCCTTAGCATGCTACTTGCGCGATGGATGCCCAGGCCCGAGCCCCTCCCCGCCGCGCAGGAGGCCCCTGCCCTGAAAGCCGCCAGACGCCTTACAGCGACGCGGCGTCCATAATTTCCACGGCATTACCTGCGGGGTCTTTAATGTAGCAGGATCGCGTGCCATCCCGGTGACGCTTCAGTTCACCGAAACGCGCTGCATCAGTACGCGCGAAAGCAACATGTGGCGGATGCTGTTCGGGAATCACCAACGCCAGTTGGAGGTTCTGGAACTGCAACAAGGCCCAGGTATCGTCCTGGTAGCGCACTTCGCACGCGAAGGTGCTGGTGTACCAATCCACCGCCTTCTCTATGTCGTCTACTGCCATCGCCAGGTGGTGCAGTGCGTCAAGGGTTTCCGGCGTGGCATGGGTTTCGGGAAATGTGCTCATGACGAATCCTCTCGTGAAACAAGGCATTCTATTGGATAGATGATGCGGCCACATCGCGTGGCGGAGCAAGGGTTGCCTGCAGCATCACCAGCAGGATGAGGCTGCGTGCGGTCCACAACCACGTTCGGAGCCAGTTGGTGCGCATTAGCCTCGCCGCAAGCTCGGCATCGAAACCCAGGGCAAGTTTGCCGTGCAAAGGCACCTGGACAAACATCGTGGAGAGCCAGATCGCCGCCAGCATCGCCGTCGAAAACCACAGCCAAACCGGCGCACCGTGAATCGCCCACGCGGCACCGGGCCCGCTATCCTGTGCGGACGCAATCGCCAGTATCGCCAGGCCGCTGGCGAGCTCCGCCAGCATCAGCGGCCCCACAATCAACGAGGTACGCCGGGCGTGCAACAGGGCGTACTCCGAAAATCCCGCTTTCCCCACGGCGGCAAACAACGGGTAGTGGACAACCTGTACGAACCAGCACAGGCCCGTCAGGCCGAGGGTGGCGCCCACGTGAACCAGGTAGATGGCTGCGGTGGTTCCTTTCACGGCCGCGGTCCCGGAGTGATTCGGTCAGGCATCCAGGATGGCCTCCGCCGTTTGACGTCCGGAACGTAAGGCCCCGTCAATGGACGCATCGGTGAGATGGTCACCGCAAAGCCACGCACCTCGTGACGCACGCAGCGTTTGGGGATGTGTGAAGGCGCCCGCGTCCTGGTTGGGCTGGGCGAAGGGGATCCGGTAGCTACGCAAGTAACGCCACGCGCCCACCTGTTTGCCAAACCAACCCTGCAACTCAGCCCTCACCTGGTCCGCCAGCGCCGACTCTGGCAGAGCCGCCTCGCCGATAAGCGAAACCGAAATGAGCGAAGCCCCTGGGGGCGCATACCGCGGGCTAACGTCACTCGGTACGGCGATATGGTTCACCATCCCCTTGCCCTCGCCGTTCAGGCAAATCGCAGGCCGCTCCAGCGGACTCTTCGACGCCGCAAAGTAAAGGCAGGTGGTGGCGCGCGGCGGAAGGGGAGCGGGCAGACCCAACAACTTTGCGGTGGTTGTGGCTTCCGTGGCAAGTACGCCGTGACGAAAACGGATCTCCCGGCCATCCCCGAGGGTGGCCCGCCCATCCTCCCAGCGCACGCATCGAGCACCAGTCCGCACGCAAGCTCGCGGCAAAGCACTCGCCAATTGGAGGGGGATGGCCTCCATGCCGGCCAACGGCAGCGTGGTCTCGCCCCGAGCCATCATGCCGAACACGAAATGGAACATG
>JAHCHD010000056.1 GCA_026129915.1 Bryobacterales bacterium | reverse complement strand
TGGCACGGCTGGACCGTGGCTGTGAATCTGAACACCGGGCAATACGTGGTGAATGCCAATACGTATGCTCAGTATCGTTGCGTGATGCGGGGGAGTCCGGAACTGGGTAAGCCGCCGCGTTCGTTCCCGCCTGAGCAGTTCGACCGAACCGGCCTTCTGTAGCCGGAGTGGCTGTGCCCAAAGTGCTCCCGGAGCCTTTGGTGCGAAAATAAGCCTGTGACCTCGCTTTCAATTGATGAACAGTTGGCATACCTGACCAAGGGTTTCGCCGAAGTGATCCGCGTGGAAGACCTGCGGGAACGGTTGCTGCTGGCCCAGAAGGAGAATCGCCCGCTTCGCGTGAAGGCGGGCTTTGACCCCACGGCGCCGGACTTGCATTTGGGCCATACCGTACTCATCCGCAAGTTGAAGCACTTCCAAGACTTGGGCCACACGGCAATTTTTTTGATTGGCGACATGACGGGGCTCATTGGAGACCCAACGGGCCGCAATCTCACCCGCCCGCCAATGACTCGCGACCAGATTGCCGCCAACGCGGAAACCTACCGTCAACAGATCTTCAAGCTGCTTGACCCGGAAAAGACGGAGATCCGCTTTAACAGTGAATGGCTGGAACCACTGGGCTTTGAGCAACTCGTACGCTTGTGCTCGCATTACACCGTGGCGCGCTTGCTGGAACGAGACGACTTCACGAAGCGCTACAGGGAAGGCAGCCCTATCTCGTTGCACGAGTTCCTCTACCCCATTTCGCAGGGCTACGACTCCGTGGCACTGCGCGCGGATGTGGAGCTCGGCGGCACTGACCAGAAGTTTAATCTGCTGGTCGGGCGAGAACTACAGAAAGACTACGGGCAACCCTCCCAGATTGTGGCCACCACTCCGTTGCTTGAGGGACTAGATGGCGTCCAGAAGATGTCGAAGTCGCTCGGCAACTATGTGGGCATCGCCGAAGCTCCCGAAGAGATGTTCAAGAAGCTGATGTCCATCAGTGACCACCTGATGTGGCGTTACTACGAGTTGCTCACTGATCTTACGCAGGAGCAGACACGTGCGTTGCGCCAGGAGACGGAGGCAGGTGAACGCCATCCGATGGAGGTGAAGACCGAACTGGCCCGGCGCGTTGTAGCGGATTTTCACTCGGCTGCGGATGCGCAACGGGCAGCGGGGGAGTTTACGCGAGTGGTTCGGCAAGGCCAGGCGCCGTCTGACCTTGAAGCGGTTCCTCTGCCGGAGGGTGTCAGCCAGGATGGGCAGATCCGCATCGACAAGCTGCTTGCCAAGCTCGGAATTGCTCCGTCGGTGAGCGAAGCCGTGCGGCGCGTGAAGGCCAATGCCGTGGAAATTAATGGAGATAAAGTGACGGACTTGAAGTACACTCCCAGCAGTAAGGAATTGTGGCTGCAGGTGGGCCGAAAGTGGGCCCGCATCCGTCTATAGAGGTGTGGCAGGTACTCGGATCGATTGGAACGGAGGCTTGTGGCGGTAGTCAAGGCAGTGTGGAGCTTCTGGGTTCTCGGCCTGATGATGGCAGGGATTGTCCTGGCCCAGCCTCTGCCCAACGGTGCCCCTGGACCTGCCTCGATAGGTTTGACGCCCTTCGGCAACACTCTCGTGCAAGCAGGCGTCGCGGGTTATGCCACCGGACCGGTAGCGCGTGTCTGGCGGACCAGCGATGGTGCGGAGGACCTTGGGTCAGTGGCAGTGAGGCTGGAAGATGGCAGCACCTGGCAGACCCGCGATTTTGCCTTGTGGACGGCTCTGGAGGCCGCGGATGCTCCCGAGCTTCCCGCCTCTCGCCCGGTTGCCAATCCGCCAAGCGATGCGTGGCTGGTGCAACCGCACCCCTTGCAGCCTGCAATTGTGTACGCGCTTGGCCAGCAGGTGTACCGGTCTCTCGATGGCGGGCGCAGCTTTGCGGGCCTAACGCGCTATCGGGGGGTGTCACTGTTGGGAGAATCCATGCGCGACCTCCTGCTGAATCCCGCTGATCCAGAGGATCTGCTGGTGGCGTCGGACTTGGGCTTGTGGCGCAGCCGGGATGGGGGCTTGTCCTGGTTGCCCGTGGCCACGAACCTGGAAAACCTTCCCATGGCGCGCATCGTGGCCTTCCCCGAGGGCCGCCGCGGCATGATCGTGGAACAGCCAGAAGGCGCTCTGCTCGAATGGGTTCCCGGTTCCGTGAACGGCTGGCGGCCTCGCATCAGGGAAGCCAGCGACTCGTGGGCCAAACCTGCGGCGGTTTCGCTGCTGGGCGAGTTGGTGGCGGCATGGGATACCTCGGGAGGCCAGATCTATGTTGGCTTGCAAGACGGGCGCTTGCTTGCATCGCCCGACCAGGGACGCACCTGGCGTGAGTATGCGGCTCCAGGATGGTTAGTGGCCAGCCAGATTGTGGCAAACCCGGAGGATTCGCAGATGGCGCTGGCACTGGCGCATGACGAGACTGGGCGGCCCTCAGTGCTTCGTACGTTGAATGGTGGCTTGTTTTGGGACGACCATACCCCTCCGGGCGCCTCAACTATTCAGGCCTTGGCAGCGGATTGGGAGCAGGGAACTTTGTTGCTGGCTGCCGACGAGGCACTTCTGGTAACGGATTATGATTTCCGTGGGATGTCCCGGCCCGGCGCTCTGCGTCGATTGGCGTGGGAGGGCTTTCGCGGCGAAGTGCGGGACATGAAGATCGATCCTTCTGGCACTCTGCTGTTCATCCTCACCGGGCGGGCTGGTGTCTATTATGCGCCACTCCCTGCTGCGGCCGCGGCTCACCGTGTGCGTCATGCGGCGGACCTTTCTCGGCGGCCGGCAGCCCCTGGCGATCTCCTGAGTATTCACGGAGCGCCCCTATTGCGCATGCGTGCAAACGGCAGGGCGGCTGCCATTGTCGCACTGGCCGAACAGGCGACGCAGGTGCAATTGCCGTACGCGCTGGTTGCCGACCGCATTGCGCTGGAACTGGAAGTGTCAGAGGGTGCCTCGCGTACAATGGCTATGCCCATGCAGCGCGTGTCGCCAGCGGTCTTCCTGCACCCGGATGGCAGCCCGTTTGTGCTTCACGCCAACACCGGCGCGCTGATTGACGAGAACTTTCCCGCTTCCCCGGGCGAACGAATTCAGGTGATGGTCAGTGGTTTGGGCGCCGTGCGCCCAGACTGGCCCGCGGGTCTTCCCGTGCCTGCAGATGCCCCGCCCGCGGTGATTGCCAGCGTCGAAGGGTGGGTGAACCTCCTGCCCGTTCGTGTGGAGCGTGCCACCTTGGCGCCGGGATACGCGGGTATCTATCTGGTGGAGTTGGTCTTGCCAGCCGTCATGGACGAGGGCCTCGCCGAACTCCAGGTAACTGCCGACGGGTTTACGAGTAACTCGGTGGCGCTTCACGTCGCCTACCCCTAGGCAATCCTTCTTGCTGCTTTGCTGCCATGGCGTCGCTTCAGGTCATCCGATGTGTGCGCCTTGCCTGCTCTGTTGGCTAGACTGAGATCATATCCCCTTGGAGCAGACTGAAGAACAAATGCAATCAAACGTGCCAGACACCCAGTCAGGTGGGCCGGATCGCCGAAGCTTTCTGAAGAGTGGAGCAGCCGGAGCCATCGCCGCTGGTTTTCCAGCCATCCTTCACGCCGCGGACATCAGCAACAGCATCAAGGTGGGACTTGTGGGCTGCGGCGGACGGGGCACCGGGGCGGCCGCCCAGGCGCTGAAGGCCGATGATTATTCCGTTCTCACGGCTGTGGCGGATATCGAACCGGCGCAGATCGACCGTTGCCTGCAGAGCCTCAATCGGGTGTTAAAGGAGCAGGCGGAATCAAAGGTTCGTGTGGAAGATTCAGCCCGATTTCTGGGCCTGGACGCCTATCAGAAGGTGATCGACAGCAATGTGGATGTGGTGCTGCTGGCCACGCCGCCCGGCTTCCGTCCCAAGCAGTACGCGGCCGCCGTGGCGGCGGGCAAGCACCTGTTTGTGGAGAAGCCCGTGGCCGTGGATGCCCCTGGCGTGCGTAGCGTCCTGGAGCAATCGGAGATCGCTGAGCAGAAGGGTTTGAACGTGGTTGCTGGCTTCTGCTGGCGCTATAGCAACTTTATCCAGGAGACCTTCGACCAAGTTCATGGCGGTGCCATCGGCAACATCATTGCCTACTATGCCACCTACTACACCAACCCCGTAAAGCCGATGCCGCCTGCAAACACACGCCCGGCGGGGATGAGCGACGTGGAGTGGCAGATCCGCAACTGGTACAACTTCACCTACCTTTGCGGCGACGGCCTGGTGGAGCAGGCAGTGCACTCCATCGACAAAGTGGCGTGGGCCATGCGCGACCAACCCCCGGTGAGCTGCGTCGCCGTTGGCGGACGTCAGATTCCAGCCGAGGGTGGAAATATCTTCGACCACTTTGAGGTGAACTACCTCTACCCGAATAACGTGCGCGCGTTCGTTGCCTGCCGGCAGATTCCTGGCTGCTACAACGAGAACGCTGACTATATCCTCGGATCCAAGGGCTCCTGCACGATCGGTCGTGGTCCGCTGCCCCGTATCGAGGGTGAAAGCACATGGACCTTTGAGGGCAAGAAGAACGACATGTATCAGCAGGAACATGATGTACTGTTTGCCGCAATTCGCCAGGGCAAGGCACTCAATGATGGCAAACGGATGGCTGATTCCACACTGCTTGGCATCATGGGCCGCATGGCTGCATACACCGGCCAAAGCATCACGTGGGAGCAGGCGCTGAACAGCCAGGAGCAGTTGTTCCCTGATGATCTCGATTGGAATGGAAGCTTCGAGCCGCCACCGTTAGCGCTGCCTGGGCGCACCAAGTTTGTGTAGTTGATGGGATGCGGAGTGCCACCGCCGTCCAGAGCACGGGGAGCCCGGAGACAGGGTAAACCGCCCCTCATTGATTGATCCGTAATTGAACTTTGCGCGAACGTGAGAGGCGGCGTTACCGCGGAAGGAAACTTTCATGTGCAGACACTTTGCGTGGTATAAGATTGGCATTGACCCACGGGCGAAATGAGAGTTAGATAACTGTAACGCAGTATCTTTGGGGGGGGGCTGGCCGCGAGAGCCAACAATAGAGGAAGGAGCCAGAACCCTAGAGATCGGTACCCATAGTGCTCGAAGGGCGAAAGCGTCCCCTTCATCAATACCAATTGTGTAGAGGCGCCACGCGAGGAAAATGCGCGATGGACCAGATTCCGCTGCATGTACCCGGCAACGACGAACTTGCGTATCGCCTGCAAGTGATCCGGCGCATTGTGGAAGCACGTGATCTGGCGCGGTTGGTAGATCTCCTGCCAACCCTGTCCCCTCAATTCCAGGTGATTAACTACTTCGGCATCGGGGTGTACAACGCCAATGAAGGACAACCCTGGGTCAGGATTCGCAGCGCGTACCTCCGCCCGTGGGTCGAACCCGGCAACGAGGATGCCTCCATCTCCGCCGCACTCGCGCAGGCAGAGGAACGAGGGTTCCCGGTAGAGAACTCTGCCGCCGGTCAAGTGTTACAGACCGGCGAGCGACTGTCTGTGCCGGACCTCGATACCGACGATCGCTACCCTGCTTTGTTCTCCCTCTACCGCGCGGCGCGGGTGCGATCGTTGCTGTATCTGCCTCTCCGCACCGCACGTTCGTTTCCGGGCTGTATGGTCTGTGGTTCCGGCGAACCGCACGCATTTGGGCCTGAGATCACAGCGGCCCTGGAAGAGATCGCAGACTTCGTGGCACTCTCGCTGGAGAATCACCTTTCCCTCGATGCGGCAATCCGGGCTCAGCGCGCCGCGGAGCAGGAGCGCAACCGCCTTCACGTAATGCTGCGCATTGCCCATGCGATGGCGGCAGGGTATGAAGTGAGCGACATTCAGCAGGCGATCACGGAAGCGATTTACCAACATGTGCACCATCGCTTCGGAAGCGTATGCGAGTATGACGCGGAGCACGACCTGCTGCGAATGTGGTACGTGAACGTCGCGGATGAACAGGTCTCTCAGGAGATTGGCACCATCATTCCCATGGAGAAGACCGTCAGTGGAGCGGCCTACCGCGAGCAGCACACGGTCTTTTTCCGGCTGGGCGCGGACGATGAGCGGTACCCGTATTCGGCCGATATCGTGCGCCGTTACCAGTCGGACTGGATGTGCGCAGTTCCTGTTTCCACCCCACGCCGGCAATTGGGCGTGATGAATCTTGGCGGGGAGCTGCGATTCCTGCCCACAGCTGAAGATTTGGGCTTCCTCGAACATCTCGCTTCCCATCTTGGCCTCGCAATCGAACGATCTCTCGTTCTGCGGGAAATGCAGTCGCGCGCTGAGGATTTGGAACGGAAGAATCTGGCGCTCGAACATGAGATCGAGGACGAGCACAATTTTGATGAGATTGTGGGACGTAGCAGCACGCTGCGGGCTGTACTGGCCAAGGTGGAAGCCGTTGCCAGGACCGACGCCACTGTGTTGATTCAGGGCGAATCGGGTACGGGAAAGGAGCTCATCGCTCGTGCGGTTCATCAGCGAAGTAGACGCAGCAGCCAGCCGTTTGTGAAGGTGAGTTGTGCTGCGATTCCCGCCGGTCTGCTGGAGAGTGAGCTCTTCGGCCATGAACGTGGAGCCTTTACCGGAGCGACCGCGCTTAGGCAGGGGCGCTTCGAGTTGGCGCACCGGGGCACGATCTTCCTGGACGAAATTGGAGAATTACCTCTAGAACTGCAGGCTAAGTTATTGCGAGTTCTGCAGGAGCGGGAATTTGAGCGGGTTGGTTCCAGTTTCACGCGAGTTGCGGATGTGCGGGTGCTGGCTGCCACCAACCGGGAATTGCGGGCGATGGTAGCGGGCGGACGTTTTCGCGAAGACCTCTACTACCGACTCAGCACTTTTCCGCTAACCGTGCCGCCCCTCCGCGACCGCCATGGTGATATTGGTCTGCTGATTCGTTATTTTGTCCAGCTCATTTCCCGCAAGCTAGGCAGAAACGTGACCAAGATCCCTGAATTTGCCATGAAGGCGATGGAGCGCTATTCTTGGCCGGGCAACGTTCGTGAACTGCAGAATTTCATCGAACGTGCTGTGATCCTCTCGAGCGGGAACACGCTAAACCCGCCACTTTCCGAACTCGATCCCGCCCTCGAACGTCCGGGCGGCGATGCTGTAACGATGGAAGAAGCCGAGCGCAAGTTCATCGTCCAAGCGCTAGAGGATTGCCGTTGGGTGGTGGGTGGAGCGCAGGGCGCCGCTGCCCGCCTCGGAATGAAACGGACCACGCTTCAGTCCCGAATGCTGAAACTAGGCATCCGTCGCCTGGATAACACCCATTCGTAGCGCCCTATCTTTACGATCCAATCAATGCTTCAGCTGATCTGTGCCGTCATGTCGGCAGGTTGCCGGGTATTCGGCGGGCTGTCTTCGGCACTTTGCTGCCGAAGCGCAATAGGCAGGCTGCCCGGCCCTCTAAAGCCCTTACAAATCAGTCCATTTAGTGCTTGTCGCTCTTTTTTTCGTTTGGTTAGCGAATTGCAATAAAGAAGCTAGAGAGTAACAATAGATATGCTTCGCATCGACGTGATTCAGAGTGAAAAGTCGACTGTCTACCACCTGGAAGGGCAGCTGATCGGCGAGTGGGTTGAGACGTTTCGCCTCGCCTGGGTAGAGGCTCAGCCGCGGGAACATCGCGTGGATGAGTATGTCGACCTGAATCTGGTAACTCGTGTGGATCCATCCGGTTTGCATTTGCTGCACGTGATGTACCTGGCAGGGGTACGCTTCGTGGCGAGCGCGCCCTACACCGTTAGCCTGCTTGAGGAACTGAATGGCGCCGTGCTGGAGCAACTGCCAGAAGAGGCTGGATCCGGTCCAGCCAGACGATTTCGAATTCTGATTGAGGAGCGGATGTTCACCCGTCCGGCTGGAACCTCAGTCTACCGAGCTTAGCAACCAACGCTAAGTCTGGCCCGCAACTTCCCCAGCCGCGGGCCAGATGTTACCCAGCCACTTGAAATGGGGGAGAATGTGGGCATGATTGTCCGACATTTCTCCCCCGCTTTTTTTGGGGTTGCAGGATGCCGATTGCCAGCTTCAGCGCTGGCTTTGCTGCTCTTTCTCCATGGTGTCACCTGCGCGTATTCCCAGGCAGTTCCTTCTCCGGAGGGGAATCGCAACCTCCCCGAAAGGGTAGAGCGCTTCCGCGACTTAGGATTCGGAATGTTCATTCACTGGGGCGTGGATACCGCTACCGGACCCACCATCAGCCACTCGCTTGCTGGCGCTTCCCGGCAGTATGTGGATCGCTATTTCACTGAGCTTCCTGGTTACTTTGATCCTCAGGACTTCCAGCCCCGTCAATGGGCGCGTCTGGCAAGACTTGCGGGCATGCGGTACGTAGTGTTCACCACCAAGCATCACTCCGGTTTTTGCATGTTCGCAACCAAGTCCACCAGCTTGAACGTGATGAATACGCCCTTTGGCGGGGACATTACACGCGAGATCGTCGATGCCTTTCGTGCTGAAGATATCGCTGTCGGGTTCTACTTTTCACCCGATGATTTTCACTGGCTCTATCGAAACGGCAAGGTGATTGACCGTAACCGCGACGAGGTTTACCCGGTGAACAACCCTGGTCTGATGGAACTGGACAAGTTGCAAGTCCGGGAACTCTACAGCAATTACGGTCCCGTTGATTTTTTCTTCATCGATGGTCCGGAAGAGGGTCTGCGTGATCTGGCGTGGGACCTGCAGCCGCAAACCGTGGTGACTCGCGGAGCGATTGCCACGCCGGAGCAGAACATTCCAGGCGCGGCTCCGGAGGGTGCCTGGGAGAGCTGCATCACGATGGGCAATTCGTGGCAGTATCGCCCGGTGAATGAGAACTACAAGCCGGCTTTGGAGATGATCCAGATGTTGATTGAAACCCGCGCGAAGGGAGGAAACCTTTTGCTGAATGTGGGCCCGATGCCCAACGGTGAGCTGCCACGCGAACAGGCGGATCGTTTGCGCGAAATCGGCCTCTGGATGATGGTGAATCGCGATGCCATCCACAATGTGCGTCCCTGGGAGGTAACCAATGAGAACGACATCTGGTTTACCCGAGCCAGAGGGGAGGATACGGTGTATGCCATCCTTCCCCAGCGGGAACCTTGGAAATGGGGCACTTGGAAAGATGTGACACTGCTCTCAGTGAGCGCCACCGCGGAAACCGAAGTGTCGGTGCTGGGGCAAAGCGATGAGGTGCTGGAGTATCGGGCGGACGTAAAGCCCAAGACAACCTGGCAGCAGACCGAAAATGGCCTCTCAATTCGCGCGATGCGCGCACACCGGCTCTACGACAACCGCCAATGGCCAAATCCTGTGGTGCTGCGCATTACCCACGCGAAGACAGGCTTCCTGCCACCGCAGGTGCTGCCGCTGCGCTCCACATGGGATGAACAGAGGGGCTTGGCTGTGCTGGAAGCCCAACTCATGCGCTTGGAGGAAGGGGAGACGGTGCAGGCCCGCTTCCAGTATCGCCGCAAGCAGCGCGTGGAGGAGTTGTACGATAACCCCGAGCCTTGGATAGATTCGCCTCCGTTGCCATTGCGTGAGAATGGCAGGTTTCAGACAGCGGTAACCGGATTGGCGGCGGACACGCAGTATGAGTATCGGGCGGTGGTGGTGCATCCGAAGATTACCGTCACCAGCCAGCAGCGGGACATCCAGCGATAACGCAACGCGGATCTCCCCCAATTCCAAGGAGAGCGCCGATGTTTCATCCCGCGATAGTTCCCAGCATCGCCGTGATTGCTGTGGTGTTCGCCTGCTCGCTGTTCGTTACTGCGCAATCCCCGGAAACCCTGGTGCGCCAGGAGACGGCCGCGCGTGAGCGCGTTCGCTTTGAGCGCTTCGAGCACGTTGCGCAAGCGGGTCCGCTGAAGGTGGGCGCCACGTACACCGGGCGCACGGTAATCGCTAGCGCCCGCAGCGTGTTTGTCCGCAACCATCTGGTGATTGAGGTGCTGGTGTCGCCGCCAAATGCGGATGGCATGGAACTTAACAGCGGGCTGCTGCAACTGCGAGTGAACGGCGAGAAGCAGCCACGCTTGCCGCAGACGCCGGAACTTGTTGGTCACTACATTCGCTCTGCTGGTGATACCTTGGGCCCCCGTCTGCAGGCCAGCGCGGGCATGGGCGACCGCAACATCACATTGGATACCGGACGCAACAACCGCGCCCGATTCCCGGGGGATCCCCGCGTCGTAAGGCCGCCCCGCCCCCAGGGCCAGGAAACGCCCGCGACACAGGATTCCTTAGACGCCGATGCAACGCTAGTGACTGACCACGCATTTCGCGGTGGACACCTCCTCGAACCAACCGCAGGTTACCTCTACTTCCCCTGCGAACTCGACCTGCGCAAGGTGAAGAAGCTCGAACTTCTTGTGTTTGGAGACGGGGACAAGCGCACACCCACTGTTTTGCGGCTGAAGTGACGCCTGCGTGGAAGAGTTGCCCCACCCGATTCGTCGCCTTCCCGGTGGTAAGCTATGACAGTGAGTTTCCGCGAACCCATCGTGGCACTCGGCGTGGGATTGCTGCTTCTGGTTTCCCCGTTGATGTCCAATGACGGCGATGGAGAGGCGAATGCGAAAGCAGCCACTCCCAGCAAAGCCCAGCCAGTAAGCGCGGAAACCACGACGCCGGAACTGTTAGCGAATCCCATCCTTCTGTCTCCATCTACCGAAGAAGATTGCTTGGATTTCGCGCACGTGAGTTCGGCTGATGATGGCCGCGTTCGCGCGGTGAGGGAATTCCTGTGGCAGCACCAATGTCCGATCGAGCCATTGGCCGCTACGTTCGTCTTGGCCTCTGACCTCAATGGCCTCGACTACCGGTTGCTTCCCACTCTTGCGGTGCTGGAATCTGGCTGTGGACGCGCTGCCAGGAATCACAATCTCTTCGGTTGGGCCAATGGGCGCAAGCCCTTTACCAGCTTTGAACACGCAATCCATTTCGTGGCGCAGCGGCTGCGGCTGGCGCCCCATTATGCGGGGAAAACGATGCTGGAAAAGCTTCGCGTCTACAACCGCCGCGCTGCGTATCGGGCAAAGGTCCTCCGCGTGATGGAAACCATTCGGGCGGATAACACAGAAGCGATCGCCGGCAGCGCGCATTAGGGGGTAGCCCGCGCTGCCGGCTCGGCTAACTATACGAGCCAAAACTCCGGCTCTCCCACTGGGATGTGCGATGCCGTGGTGATCGGACGCCCATCCGCCGCGGGGTTCTTGAACGGAGTGCCCATAAGTGTGGTGAGTTTCTGGAACACGTCCGTGTTTCGCAGAAGTCCTTCAAAGTGCTCGCATCCAGGGCCGAACGCGGTGGAGGTGACGAAATCCGCGGTATGGCTGGTACCCACGAACCCCACGCCCGTGTGATTGGACATCACCTGCCCCATCACGCCTACCAGCGTGTCCTGCTGCGCGTTTAGCACGATGCCCTTTTCGCCGCCAGCAGCCCTCGCGATGGCGCTGGCATGCTCCGGCTTCAAGTCCACGTTGTGGTGCTGCTTCACTACCGCCGCCACGCGCTCTGCGGCAGTCGCCTTGGCGTCAGACACCTTGTTCGCATCCATGTTGTAGTCAGACCGGTTCCCCAGCTGTTTCGCCATCTCGGAAAAAGATGCCGTCGCGCGCATGGCTCGCCGCAAACATTCGTCGCTGCCTCCAGTGGCACTGCCCATGCTGTTCAGTCCAGGGTTGGAGTTGCCATGGTCAGTGCATAGCACCACCAGAGTGTCACCGCGACGCCGTGCAAAATCGAGGGCGACGCCCACCGCGGCGTCAAACGCAAGTTGGTCGCGAATCACCGCGGCGGCGTCATTGGCATGCGCTGAATGATCGATACGAGCACCTTCCACCTGCAACAGGAAGCCTTTCTTGGCATCGCCCATTGAGCGGAGGGCTATCGCGGTCATCTCAGCCAGAGTGGGAATGTTCGTTCGGTCGTTTTCGTTTCGCACGTGGTCAATGGAGTAGGGAAGCGGGCCATCGCCGAACAGCGCCAATACTTTGGAGCCGGGCTTCACCGCACTCAGTTCGGGCTTTGTAGGTGCAATTAGGTAGCCGCTGTCGCGGTATGCCGCCACAAGATCCTGCTTATCGCTGCGCTTGTCAGCGGTGAAGGCCTCACGTCCTCCGCCCATAATCACATCCACGCGGTTGCGATACTGCTCTGCAATAGGCTCTCGCATGGAACGGGCTTGGACGCTTGCAGCAAAGCCCGCGGGAGTAGCATCCCAAATGGCCGTAGTTGTTACCAAGCCCAGCATCAGACCCTTTTCCTTGGCGAGCTTGCCCACAGGAGTTAGCGAGGTGCCGTCGGGCAATGTGTTGATCGACCCGTTGTTGACACGCGATCCGCAGCCCCAACTGGACGATGCGGCGGCTGAATCCGTCACGCAGCTGTTCAAGGAAGCCTGGTCGAACATGCCTCTGGCCGCTCGCGGCTCGCGCAGCAACTGTGCCCAATTGGTGGCGCGCTTGTTCTCATACTGGCTCGTGAGTTCGGCCAGCGGCAGCACGCCCGCGCTCATGCCATCGGAAACCATGAAGATAATGTTTTTCGGCCGTTTGCCCGTGCGCGCCTGCTGCGCCTCCGCGTTGGTGCGCAGTAGCGACACTCCCACCATTCCCAATCCCGCCTGCTTGAAGAAGTCTCTCCGTTGTGATGCCATTCGGTGCTCCTGTTCGTGTGTGGTTTCCTCTAGTCTAGCCAGACTTAGTTACGGTTCGTCTAACTCACCAAGAAACGTTAGCGATGCAGCCGCCGGCCCTGCAGTTCGCCGCGGAGTGTGAAATGCTATCTGCGAGACGCGCCATTGAGGCGCATCCGGGCACAGCCGCCCGTGCTACTCTCTGCTGGAGGTTCCCATGGTGCTCTCGTTCTGCCCTTTTCGTTTTGCCCGCCGGCTGGTTATGCTGGGAGTGCTTATGCTTCCACTTGTACAAACCGTGCCTTCCCAGGACACAACGAACTTCCCAGTGATCGGCGAAGTCCATCGCCTCGCCCCGGAACTGGATGCCATCCTTCCCACAGACGCCCGCATTGAGGTGGTCGCCTCAGGCTTCGACTGGTCAGAGGGTCCTGTCTGGGTGAAGGACGATGGCGGCTACCTGCTGTTTTCCGATATTCCGCGCAATTCCATCTACAAGTGGAAGGAAAAGGAAGGCATCAGTCTCTGGATGAAGCCTGCGGGATACACAGGGGTGGCGGACTATGGGCGCGAACCAGGTTCCAACGGGCTAACTCTCGATAGCCAGGGACGTCTTACCCTCTGTGAGCACGGCGACAGGCGTATCGCGCGGCTTGAGCCAAACGGCGGCAAGCGCACTCTGGTGGATAACTACCAGGGCAAGCGTCTCAACAGCCCCAACGACCTTGTGTACAAGTCGGATGGTGCGCTCTATTTCACCGACCCCATTTACGGCTTGCCCAAGCGCGAGAACGACCCCATGCGCGAACTCGATTTTTGTGGCGTGTTTCGCCTGAGCCCACAAGGCGAGTTGAGCCTGCTCACCGATGCCATGACCCGTCCCAACGGACTCGCCTTTTCCCCTGATGAGAAGACCTTTTATGTCGCCAATTCTGATCCCGCACGCGCTGTCTGGATGCGCTATCCGGTGAATGCCGATGGCAGCATCGGGCAGGGTACTGTGCTTTATGACGCCACCTCCATGGTGGGCAAGAAACCGGGTTTGCCTGATGGCTTCAAAGTGGACCGCAGCGGCAACCTGTGGGCTACCGGTCCAGGCGGTGTGTATGTGATCTCCCCGCAAGGCAAGCTGCTCGGGCGGCTCGAGACCGGGGAGGCCACTTCCAACATCGCTTGGGGAAACGACGGCAGTGTGCTGTATATCACCAGTGATATGTACATCTGCCGCGTGAAGACCAGCACCAAAGGCAACGGTTGGTAGGCAAGGGCCGGCAGCGCTACAGCGGAAAGCGCTCACATTTTGAATCCGAACATGGCTGAGAGAATTGGTTTTGCGGTGCAGATGAAGGCCGAGGTGGGCGCGCTCCACCAGGTCACGGGCGTCATTGCGCGGCATCAAGGCAACATCGCTCTTGTGGAGATCATCGAACGGGAAACTGAGTGGGAGCGTACCTACCTGGAAGTGGAACTGCCAGGGGATCCTGACTCCCTGCTGCGGGAAATTGACTCCCTGCCCGTCGTGCTCTCCCTGGAGCAAGAAAAGACCCTCCAGCAGATTTACGGCAAACGCATCATCATCATGGGCGGAGGTGCGCAGGTGGGGCAGGTGGCCATCGGCGCCATTTCGGAAGCGGACCGACACAACATACGCGGCGAGCATATCTCCGTGGACACCATGCCGCTGGTGGGGGAACTGCCGCTTGCGGATGCCGTTCGTGGCGTAGCACGGCTGCCGCGCGCCAAACTGCTTGTGCTCGCCGGATCGCTGATGGGCGGCGAAATCGAGCGGGCTGTTCGTGAGGTTCGGGCCAAGGGTCTGCTGGTGATCAGCCTGAATATGGCTGGCAGCGTGCCCGATGCGGCTGACTTGGTCGTGACGGATCCCGTTCAGGCGGGGGTGATGGCCGTGATGCTGATCGCGGATACGGCGAAGTTTCGCATCGACCGGCTTACGCGGCGGGTCTTCTAAACTGCGAAGCTCCTCCCGAGCGAAGCGGAGTGCTGTTGCATGGTGGATCAGCGTCCTGGATCGTACGGTTTGCCCGGCGAGTGAGCAATCCTTTCACCGGCTGGAGGCTCTGGCTTGGTGGCAGGGCGGACCACCGTATCATTCATCGCAGTTAGGAACCCATCCAAGACTTGCACCCGCTGTCGACATCGTTCACATAGCATCAGGTGGTAATCCACTCGCTCGCAGTCCGCTTCCGACAGATCTCCCAGGGCGTAGGCTTCCAGAGTTTCCTCGCTTGGGTGTTGCTCCCAAATGTGGGGCACTGGCCTGATCCTTTCTTAGGGGCGGCCAACAACTCGTCGCCACTTCACTCATTCGTCCGGGCGACCAGGCGCAGCGCTGTCATGTGGCCAGCGATTGTTCCGCTTCGCACAGTTTCGTCTGGGCCGGCACGCGGGCCGCCAAAGGGTCCCGAACCCCAAGGACTTTCGGCCTTGATTCTAGTGGTTTTTGCGGCGGTTGACAATCCAAAGATTGCGCAAGTCGAACCAAGCGCATTGGGATGGAGTCAATGAGTGGTAGGAGCGCGTCTGGTGGCTGTATCATAGAGCCTTGCCAGCTACCCAAACGAGTCCTCGCAGCAGCCCTATCCTGGCTTTTATCGAGCGGGCCGGGAATGCTCTGCCTCATCCCGCTACCTTATTTGCCATTCTCGCAGTGGCACTGGTGGTGATTTCCGCTATTGCCGCGCAGTTTGATTTGCGGGTAACACATCCTGGCACCGGTGAAATTGTGGTGCCGGTGAATCTGCTCTCCGTGCCCGGTCTGCACCGTATCCTTACCGGACTAGTGACCAACTTCACCAGCTTTGCGCCTTTAGGCACGGTGCTGGTGGCACTGCTGGGTATTGGCGTGGCTGAAGGCAGCGGGCTGATTGGCGCCGTGCTGCGGCTGGTGGTTTTCAGTGCTCCGCGCAGGCTGTTGACCTTTGCGGTCGTGTTTGCGGGCGTTCTCTCAAACGCAGCCAGCGAGATTGGCTATGTGGTTCTGGTGCCACTCGGCGCGATGATTTTTCTGGCGGTGAAGCGGCATCCTCTGGCGGGGCTGGCGGCCGCCTTCGCGGGTGTATCGGGAGGGTATTCCGCAAATCTGCTGCTGGGTACGATCGACCCGCTGCTCTCAGGACTGTCGCAGGAAGCGGCGCGGATTGTGGATGCCAGCTATACGGTGAACCCCGCCTGCAACTACTATTTCATGTTCGTCTCCACGTTCTTTATTGCGGCGGCGGGTACATGGGTGACCGAGCGCATTGTGATTCCACGCCTGGGCAAGTATACCGGAGCTGAGGAGGACGGGGAGATCCAGCCTATCGACGCCAAGGAAAAGCGCGGCTTGTGGTTTGCGTTGGTGGCAACTTTGCTGGCGACGACGGTGCTGCTGCTGGGCACGGTGCCCGCCAATGGTTTCCTTCGAAACGCGGAGACAGGATCCCTGTTGAACTCGCCCTTCTTGTCAGGGATCGTGGCCATTATCTTTGTCCTGGGTGTGGTGGTGGGCGTCGCTTATGGGGTGGGCGCGGGCACGGTGCGCAGCGATGAGGATGTGGTTCGGGCAATGTCGAAGTCGATGACCACACTCAGCAGCTATCTGGTGCTGGTGTTCTTCGCAGCGCAGTTTGTGGCTTTCTTCAATTGGACGAACCTGGGGCTGATTTTTGCGGTGGAAGGCGCCGAGGTGCTTCGCAGTTCCGGCCTGGGCGGGATTCCGCTGATGCTGGGTTTCGTGATCCTTACCGCCGTTGTGAACCTCTTCATGGGCAGCGCGTCCGCGAAGTGGGCAATCATGGCGCCGGTGTTTGTGCCCATGTTCATGCTGCTGGGCTATGCACCCGAACTCACACAAGTGGCCTACCGGGTGGGCGATTCGGTGACGAATATCGTATCGCCCATGATGTCCTACTTTGCCCTGATTGTGGCCTTTGTGGAGCGCTACCAGCCCAAGGCGGGGATTGGCACCGTGGTAGCCACGATGTTGCCGTATACCATCACGTTTTTCATCGTGTGGAGCATTCTGCTGGCGATCTGGCTTGCGCTGGGATTGCCGCTTGGACCTGGGGCGCCGGTGCGATTGCCCATCGGCTGAAGCGGCAGCATCGCGGCAGGCCTCGGATTGCCTCAGCCTACAATGGGGGTGTGAGTGCTTACTTTCGCGGATTCTTCTGGCTGCTTAGGCGCGCATTCGTTTCCAGCTATGACAACAACGTGTTGCTGTACGCGAAGAGTGCCTCCTACTCCGGACTGATGTGCTTCGTGCCGCTGCTCGGTACCGTAGCGGCGATCCTGGTGCAGGTAAAGGCGCCTGAAGTGAGCGCGCTCCTCGCCAACCTGCTGGGGATGGTAGTGCCTCCTGGCACCGAAGGCTTGGTCTCGTTTCAGTTCGCGGCTTCCGGAGAACGGCCCTTTGCCTTGCTCGTGAGCGCGGGGCTGCTTTCGTGGTGGGCGGCATCAAGCCTGATGGCGTCGCTGATGGAGGGCTTCGACGCCAGCTATCACCTGCCGGTGCCGCGTTCGTTTTTCAATCAGCGCGTGGTGGCGATGCTGCTTGTGTTGCTTACCGGGATTCCCGTGTTTATGGCTTCCGTGCTGGTCGTCTTTGGCAGCTACTTAACCGAGATGGTAGTGGAACGCGTAGCCGGGGTGGGATTTGAGAACCTCGGCATGGGAGTAAGGCTGTCCTGGATCGTTGGGCGAAACGCGATTGGGCTGGGCGCAATTGTGGTTGTGACCGCGTGTATGTATTACTTTGGCCCGAATCGTGACATGCGATGGAAGGATGCGTTTCCGGGAGCGCTGGTGGCAACCCTGCTGTGGTACCCAACCGTGGTGGCGTTCGCCTGGTATGTGGACAACATCGCGGACTATAACCTGCTCTACGGCAGCCTGGGGGCTGGTATCGCACTGTTAGTGTGGATGTTCGCGATGAGCTCCATTGCGCTGTTCGGCTGTGCCTTCAATGCCGAACGCGAGAAGGTACTGCGGCTTCGCGCGAGAACCTCACCGAATGGCTCCGAAGCCGGCGCCGGACACCCTATCCTGGATAGATGAGCTTTCGGCTGGGCATCGACTATGAACCGCGTGGAGACCAGGGATCGGCCATCGCCGAGCTGGTGAACGGCTTCCGTGACAACGAGAAACACCAGGTACTGTTGGGCGTGACGGGCAGCGGCAAGACCTTCACGATGGCCAAGATCATCCAGATCCTGGAAAAGCCCACCCTCATCTTGGCCCACAATAAGACCCTGGCTGCGCAACTCTATCACGAGTTCAAGACGTTTTTCCCTGACAACGCCGTTGAATACTTCGTGAGTTACTACGATTACTACCAGCCGGAAGCCTATATTGCCGCCTCCGATACCTACATCGAAAAAGAATCCACCATCAATGAGGAGTTGGACAAACTGCGGCTATCGGCCACGCGGTCTCTGTTTGAGCGGCGTGATTGTGTAATTGTGGCGAGCGTGAGTTGCATCTACGGCTTGGGATCGCCGGAGGCCTACTACGGCATGTTGCTGATGCTTGAGAAAGGGCAGCGCATCAGCCGCAAGGAGATTCTCGCAAAGCTCGTTGAGATCCTTTATGAGCGTAATGATGCGGACTTCCGGCGCGGTACGTTTAGGGTGCGCGGCGATGTAATTGAGGTCTATCCCACTTACGATGACATGGCGATTCGCATTGAGCTGTGGGGCGATGAGGTGGATGCGCTGTCCAAGGTGGATCCGCTGCTGGGTGAGGTAAAGGAGACTTTTCTCCGGTTGCCCATTTATCCGAAGTCCCACTATGTGATGAGTCCACCCACACGGCAGATGGCGATGGCGTCCATCGAAAATGAGCTGCGCCAGCGTCATGCGGAACTCGAAAAGATGGGCAAGCTGATTGAGGCACAGCGCCTATGGCAACGGACGATGTTTGACCTCGAAATGATCAAGGAGATCGGATATTGCCATGGAATTGAGAATTATTCCCGGCATTTTTCCGGACGTGCTCCAGGGGAGCCTCCGCCCACGCTGCTCGACTATCTGCCTAGCGACGCGCTTCTCTTTCTGGACGAAAGTCACCAGACGGTGCCGCAGTTGCGGGGGATGTACCACGGCGACCGTTCCCGCAAGGAGAACCTGGTGTCCCACGGCTTTCGGCTTCCCAGCGCGCTGGATAACCGCCCGCTGCGATTCGAGGAATTTGAGGCAAGGGTGCACCAACTGCTCTACGTGTCGGCGACCCCGGGTCCCTATGAGCTGGAGAAATCGCAAGGGGTTGTTGTGGAACAGATCATCCGGCCAACCGGGCTCGTGGACCCGGTGGTGGAGGTGCGTCCCATCAAGGGGCAGGTGGACAACCTGTTGAATGAGATCCGCCTTAGAACGGAGCAGGGGGAGCGCGTGCTGGTGACGACGCTCACCAAGAAGATGGCGGAGGATCTCGCGGAGTATTACGGCGAAGTGGGGGTGAAGTGCCAGTATCTGCACTCTGAGGTGAGCACTCTTGACCGGGTGAAGATTCTGCGAGGATTGCGCAAGGGTGAGTTCGACGCGCTGATTGGAGTGAACCTGTTACGCGAGGGCTTGGACTTGCCCGAAGTCTCGCTAGTGGCCATTCTGGATGCGGACAAAGAAGGCTTTCTCCGTTCGGCCGGTTCGCTGATCCAGACCATCGGCCGTGCAGCGCGGAATCTCAATGGCATGGCCGTACTGTATGCCGACGTCATGACTGAAAGCATGAAGCATGCCATCGACGAAACCAACCGGCGTCGGGTGGTGCAACAGCAGTACAACGAGGAGCATGGCATCACGCCGCAGTCGATCATCAAGCCGGTGGACATGATGCTGGTGGCAATTGCCGAGGCGGACTACGTGGTGTTGCCGCCGGAACCTGAGGAGGCTACAGAGGCGCCTGTCGATGCGGCTGCAATCGAACAACTGATTGTCGCGCTCGAGGTGCAGATGAAGGATGCCGCCAGGGAATTCCAGTTTGAGAAGGCGGCGCAGATCCGTGATCGCATCCGCGATTTGCGTCAAAAACTCCTGGCCCTCTGACAAGGCGCGTCGCAGTGCGTACACTAGGGATTCGCCTAGCGGTGCACTTGTTTTCTGCTAGGGCCGGTGAACAGCGCTGGCTTGCTGCGGCAGGAAACACGAGGATACGTCGGGGCAGACCTATGCCGGTAAAGAAGTACGCACATTCTCTGGGATTCCTGGGTACGGGATTGGTGGCTCGCACATTTCTGGCCCGCATGGAAAGTCTGGAAGACTGGCTCGGGCCGGTATATTCCCCGTCAAGGCGAGCTACGCCGCGTCTTGTCACTGCTTTGGGCGCGGGGTTTCCGGTGGGCAGTCTGGAAGCGATGCAGCGGTGCCAGAACTTGCTTGTTTGCGCAACGCCGGAAGAGACGGAAGAATTGCTGGGGCGTGCGGTGACTGAGGGGGTGCTCGACGGAGTAGATACACTGGCGCTGATTGAAGCATCGGCCGACTACCTGCCTGCACAGGATATTGTTTCCAGCGTGAAAGATCTGGGTTTTTTAACCCGGCTGCCGGTGCGCCGCGAGGATACCTATCTGGTGGAGGGTTCGCTGCGATTTCGCCGCTTCAGCCAAGTGTTGACAAAGGCGCCGTTGAGGCGGCTGGTGTTCACGCGCCGGGAGGCGCGCGCGATGGTGGAATCCGCGATATTTATGGCGGAGGAGTTCTGCCAGCCACTGTTTGAAGCCGTACAGCGCTGCGTGATGCTTGCCGGAGTCTCCTCTGACCATGCCCGGGAACTGGCTTCCGAACTGCTTCTGCAATCAGTGGGAAGTGCTCATTTCGCGGGCAGAAAGCGCTGGACGGGAATCCTGCAGAGCGAAGACACCGAAAAGCTGTCGCGCATTCTGGAGGCTTTGCAGCAGGAAAATGAACTTCTGGCGAACCTCGTGTTCAACTATGCCCAGCACGGGCTGGCCGTAATGGGAAAGAATACCGACTGGCTGCCGCGCGCGGGAAGCAACGCAGCCAACAATGGGGGAAACACCGGGGACGAATGACGCGAGTACAGTTGTGCCTGCATCCATCAGCGAGGCCAAGGGCGATGGGGCTTTAGTAAACTGGGCGCATCTGGCGAAAGGCGTGCGGGTGCAGGCGAGTGCGGTTTGTTTCCTTAGTTTCGTCATTGTTGATGGCGGCATTGGGCCTTGGGGCGCAGCAGCCGGTCTCCGTCCGGGTGCTTGAGTTTAACCGGGACATCCGGCCGATCCTCTCGGACCGTTGCTATTTTTGCCACGGTCCTGATGGCAACAACCGCAAGACCAAGCTCAGACTCGACCACGAAGAGGACGCGAAGGCCGATCTCGGCAAGGGACGCTTCGGCCTGGTGGCCGGGCATCCGGAACAAAGCGAAATCTACAAGCGCATTACCGCCACCAGCAAGACGTTGCGCATGCCTCCCGCCTACTTGGGCCACGATGCACTGCCTGAACGCGACATCGAAACCATTCGCGCATGGATTGAGCAGGGCGCCGCGTATCAGCCGCACTGGGCCTTTGTGCCCCCTCGCAAGGTGGAGGCGCCACCCGTTCCAGAGGCGGCTTGGGCATCTACCGCGATTGACCGGTTTCTGTACGCTCGCTTGCAGCGCGAAGGTTTGCAGCCCCGCGTTGAGGCCGGCAAGCGCACTCTGCTGCGACGCGTGACACTGGACTTAACGGGGTTGCCGCCCTCGCCAGCGGAAGTGGATGCGTTTCTTTCGGACCACTCGCCCCAAGCGTACGAGCGGGTGGTGGATCGTTTGCTGGCATCCCCGCGTTACGCGGAGCGCATGGCCATACGATGGCTGGAGGCTGCTCGCTATGCCGACACCAATGGCTACCAGACTGATGGACCGCGTGAGATGTGGAAGTGGCGCGACTGGGTGATCGACGCCTTCCATCGCAATATGCCCTTCGACCAGTTCACCGTGGAGCAACTGGCGGGTGACCTGCTGCCCAATCCGACGCTCTCGCAGCGGATTGCCACCGGTTTTCACCGGAACCACCGGACCTCGGCGGAGGGCGGCATTGTGAACGAAGAGTTTCGGGTGGAATACGTGGCAGATCGTGCCGAGACTACGGGGACCGTTTGGCTGGGCCTGACTGTGGGGTGCGCGCGCTGCCACGATCACAAGTTCGATCCGATTCCACAGCGGGAGTTCTACTCGCTGTTTGCCTTCTTCAATAATGTGCCGGAACGCGGCTTCGTGTGGAACTTTGGTAATGAGCCGCCCACCATTCTTGCGCCAACTGCAGAGCAGCAGCGTCGTTTGGATTTCTTCGCAACAAGCCTGGCCAAGTTGGATGACACCTTGCAGCGGGAAAAGGGCGGGTTGCTGCCCTCGCGACGCAAGTGGGAGGCGTCGCTTGCCGCGCGCGAGCCCGTTCAATGGCAACCGTCGCGGCAACTCGCGGCGCATTGGAATCCCGCCAGCGTGAAAGAGGGGAAGACCCTCGCGTGTACCGTATCCCGGGCTGAGGCCGCGGATTGCGGGGCGCAGCCGGCTCAACTGGCAACCGATTCAGAAGGCGACGGCGGAGCACTCCGCTTTGATGGCAATGCGTTTCTTGAGCTAGAGCCGGAGCCGCGCTTCAACTATCGTGACCCGTTCACCTTCAGCGTTTGGGTGCACCCGGAAACCGGGGATATGGGAATCCTCTCCAAAGGCGAAGATGACTTCGAGGGTCAGCAGCACGGGCTGTATCTGCTGGATGGAAAGGTGCGGCTGCATTCCACATTTCGCTGGAGCGACCTGGGCATGCGCCTTGAAACCAAGCGCCAAATTGAGCCTGGGAAGTGGACCCACATTGCGGTGACCTATGACGGCAGCATGCTGGCAGCGGGCGTTCGCATCTTCGTGAACGGCGAGCCATGGGAAGCGGATGTGCTCTTTGACCAGCATCTCTGGCCCATCGACACCAAGGAGCCGTGGCGGATTGGCGCCGCGGGCGGCATGCGCTTCCGCGGATTGCTTCGGGAAGTGCGTATCTACCAGCGTCCGCTTACGGCGGATGAGGTAGCAGCGCTCGCAACCACCGAGGATTTGCTCAAGCTCGCGGCAATTCCGGCGGCGGGCCGGACCCGGCTGCAGGAGGCCAAACTGCAACTGGCCTATGAGGATCAGTTCGCGCCCAAGCACTACCGGGAAATGCTCGCCAGCAGGCTGCGGCTGGAAAAGGAGCTTGCCGATTTCCGTGCCACAGTTCCCACCGCGATGGTGATGCGGGAACAACCGGACGTGCGCGAGACCTTCTTGCTGCAACGCGGAGCTTACGACGCGCCGGGCGAGAAGGTGACCGCCTCCGTGCCTTCAGCATTGCCTCCGATGCCGGATTCGTTGTCGCGCGACCGGCTAGGGCTGGCGCAGTGGATTGTGAGCCGCGACAATCCGCTTACCGCGCGTGTGACGGTGAATCGATTATGGGCAATGCTGTTTGGCACGGGAATCGTGAAAACTGTTGAGGACTTTGGCTCGCAGGGCGAGTGGCCCGTCCATCATGAATTGCTGGATTGGCTGGCCGTAGAGTTTATGGATTCCGGATGGGATGTGAAGCATATCGTCAAGCGGATGGTGATGAGCGCGGCCTACCGGCAGGACTCGCGGGTGACGCCTGAGTTGCTGGAGCGCGACCCGGAGAATCGTCTTCTGGCGCGCGGCCCTCGCTTTCGCTTGCCCGCTGAGATGATCCGCGACCAGGCGCTGGCGATAGCAGGGCTGCTGGTGGAAAAGCAGGGCGGGCCTCCGGTGCGGCCTTACCAGCCCGCCGGGTTGTGGCAGGAACTGGCCGGGGGCAAGGGCTACGAGGAGGATGAAGGCGAGGGATTGTATCGCCGTAGCCTGTACACCTACTGGCGACGGACCGTGGCGCCGCCGCTGATGGTGAACTTTGATGCGGCTACGCGGGAAACCTGCGTGGTGCATCAGGTGCGTACGAATACACCACTGCAGGCGCTGAATCTGATGAATGACGTCACGTTCCTGGAGGCGGCACGGCACTTGGCATTCCACATGCTTCAGCAGACTGGGAATGGGGATGACGCAGCGCTACGGGAGGGGTTCCAGCGCACGCTTGCCCGTGAGCCCGAGCTTGGCGAACGAGATTCGCTGAAGAAGGCGCTGGGGCGCTATACGGCATACTACCAACAGCATCCTGAGGATGCCGCACGCTTCCTTTCAAGTGGCAGGAGTCCGGTGGAGGCTTGGGGAAACCCTGCGCAGTATGCCGCCTACATGGCGGTGGCCAGCATTCTGCTGAACCTCGATGAAACGGTAACCAAGGAATAGGCCAACGATGGACCAGCCGCGACGCGAGCATCTCGAACATCTAACGCGACGCCACTTCTTCGGCAGGCAGGCGAAGGGAATCGGTTTGGCTGCGCTCTCCTCGCTACTTGGCGGACACGCGCGGGCGGATGAGGCGCGGGTGGGCGGTCTTGATGGTGTGCCCCATTTTGCCCCGAGAGCACGCCGTGTCATCTACCTGTTCCAGTCTGGCGGCCCGTCGCAAATTGAGACCTTCGACTACAAGCCCCGATTGATGGAGTTTCAGAATACTGACCTTCCCGCTTCGGTCCGACAGGGCCAGCGGCTTACGAACATGAGCGCCCAGCAGGCGGTATTCCCCATCGTGCCTTCACGCTACTCCTTTGCTCAGCATGGGAAGAACGGTGCATGGGTAAGCGAACTGCTGCCACATACAGCGAAGCTGGTAGACAAGCTGACGATCGTGCGCTCAGTGCATACGGAAGCGATTAACCACGATCCAGCGGTGACTTTTTTCCAGACGGGTTCCCAGATCGCCGGCCGGCCCAGCATGGGCTCGTGGGTTTCCTACGGACTGGGCTGTGAGACGGAGAACCTGCCCGCGTTCGTGGTTATGATCTCGCCAGGGCAGGGAGGTGGCGGACAACCGTTGTACGACCGGCTTTGGGGCAGCGGCTTTCTGCCCACCCGCTTTCAGGGCGTGAAGTTCCGCAGTGTGGGAGATCCGGTCCTGTACCTGTCAAATCCGCCGGGTTTTCCCGCGGAGAACCGGCGCGTCTTCCTGGATGCGCTAAATGAGATCAACCAAGCCAAACTCGAAGACTTTGGTGATCCGGAAATCGCCACCAGGATTGCGCAGTACGAAATGGCATTCCGAATGCAATCCTCGGTGCCGGAGTTAACGGATCTTTCGCAGGAAAGTGATGCTGTGGTGGGTAGCTACGGACCGGATGCGCGTAAGCCGGGAACCTTCGCGTACAACTGCCTGCTGGCGCGGCGGCTGGCCGAACGAGGGGTGCGCTTCATCCAGCTTTATCATCGCGATTGGGACCACCACGGCGGGCTGCCGAAGGGCATGCCTCCGCGATGCCGGGAGACAGACCAGCCCTCCGCGGCGCTCCTCCAGGATTTGGAACAGCGCGGAATGCTCGATGACACGCTGGTAATCTGGGGCGGAGAGTTCGGACGCACCGTGTATTGCCAGGGCAAGCTGACCAAGGATGACTATGGGCGCGACCATCATCCGCGATGCTTCACAATGTGGTTCGCGGGCGCGGGCATGCAGCCGGGGCTAGTGTACGGCGCCACCGACGACTATAGCTACAACATCACGGAAAAACCGGTGCACGTGCATGACGTGCAAGCCACCATTCTGCAGCAACTCGGCGTGGACCATACGAAGCTGACCTATAAGTTCTCGGGTCGAAACTTCCGGCTGACTGACGTGCATGGCAAAGTAGTGAAGGATATCCTGAGGTAGCTTCCCACCCTTGGGTGCTCAGCCCTTGCCAAGCCTGGACGGAACTGCGATAGCATGGCTGCTTCGGAGGAACCCGATGCTCTTTTCACGACGTGCTTTGCTGTGGGCGGTGGTTACCGCGCTGGCCCTATCTTCCTGTGCGCCCGAGACTGCCAGGCAAGTTCCGGTGGCAACTGCCGCTGGCGTAGCTTCTGGGGCTCCTGGCTTCGCTATCGGGAATGGCGACCACGTCGTCTTTTACGGCGATAGCATTACCGACCAGCGCCTGTACACCACGTTCGTGGAGACCTACATTCGCACTCGCTTTCCGGCGATGGATGTGAAGTTCACGCACTCTGGCTGGGGAGGCGATCGCGTGGGCGGTGGCGGTGGCGGTGGTGTGAGGCAGCGTCTGGAACGCGATGTGCTTGCGTACAAGCCCACCATGGTGACCGTGATGCTGGGCATGAACGATGGACGCTATCGTGCCTTTGACCCGATGATCTTTGATATCTACTCCAGCGGCTATCGCAACATTGTGAAGCAATTGCGGACGGCGCAGCCTGAGGTGCGTATTACCGCCATTCAGCCGTCCCCTTACGATGACGTCACCCGCAAGCCCACATTTCCAGGCGGCTACAACGCTACGCTGCTGCGTTTCTCTGATTTTCTTGCCGAACTCGCGGCTGCGGAAAACCTGGTGCTTGCTGATTTGAACCGTCCAGTAGTGGCTGCCCTCGAAAAGGCCTACGCCGCCAACCCGGCGCTGGCACAACAGATTAGTCCCGATCGGGTGCACCCGCGCCCTAGCGGCCATCTGGTGATGGCGGCGGAACTGCTGAAGGCCTGGGGTGCTCCTGCTTTGGTGAGCGCCGTGGAACTGGATGCCGCCAGCGGCAAGGTGTCCCGGCAGGAAAACGCTGAAGTCACCGATACCGATTTTCGCGAAAGCATCGCCTGGACACAGCGCGACGCCGCACTTCCAATGGCAGTCGATCTGGACGATGAAGTGATGGCGCTGGCCGTGAATTCCTCTGGCTTTGTTGAGGCGCTGAACCAGCAGACCGTCACCGTGAAGGGACTTAAGCCGGGCAAGCATACGCTGCTAATTGACGGCGGTGTGGCGGGGGTTTATGAAGCGGAAGCGCTGGCGGCAGGGGTGAATCTGGCGACGCTGCGCACTCCGATGTGGGCGCAGGCGATGCGGGTGCACCAGCTGACTCTCGACCGCGCGAACGCCCACAACACCCGCTGGCGCAGCGTGCAGGTTCCGTTTGAAGACGAGCAGCCCGAGGCCACCAGGAAGGCGATGGCTGCCCTTGATGAACTCCGCGACGTCCTTCGCCGCGAGCAGCAACTGGCCGCTCAGCCAGACGCGCATCGCTTTGAGTTGGTGCCTGGAGACCAGGGGTTCCAAAGCATCTTCAATGGCATCGATCTAGACGGGTGGCATATCAGCAAGACCAATCACCATGGCACTACGCCCATCTGGAAGGTGCAGGATGGGGTGCTGAGCGGGATGCAGGACCGCCCCGGTGAGGGCGGTATTCTGCTTACCGACAAGAAGTACAAGAACTTCGAGGTGTCGCTGGAATTAAGGCCAGACTTTAGTTGTGATGGCGGACTGTTCCTGCGTTCGACGGAGAAGGGCGAGGCCTATCAGGTGATGCTCGACTACTTGGATGGCGGCGCGGTGGGCGGCATCTACGGCGAAGGATTGAAAGACGTCAAGGGCGTTTCGCCCAAGTGGCGTCCGCACTGGAAGGCCAATACCTGGAACCATTTGCGTGCCCGGATTGAGGGTGACGTCCCGCGGATCCGGGTATGGATGAACGGCGTCCAGATTGTTGACTGGACCGATACCGCCAATCACCTGCCTGACGGTGCAACTGATGGACACATCGCGGTCCAGGTGCACCGGGGGAACCGATGGATTCCCGGCGGTGAGCACCGCTTCCGGAATATTGCAGTACGGGAATTGCCGTAGACGCCAGTAACGATCTGCAGAGGTTTTGTGAGTGATCGCAAGGAGTGAAGAGCGTGTCTGACACATTGAAGTATGTGCTCGATGAGAGCCGCATCCCAAAGACCTGGTACAACCTGGCGGCGGACTTACCCGTGCCCCTGCCGCCGGTGCTACATCCCGGCAC
>JAHCHD010000055.1 GCA_026129915.1 Bryobacterales bacterium | reverse complement strand
ATTGGGTTCGACGGCGATTGCCGCTATCATTTACCGGTCGCACGGTGCGTTGTATTTTGAGGGGGCGCGGGCCCCTGGGTGGGCCGGCGCCCCGTCTGTGCAATGCGAGCGAGATTCCGGCGCATCGCAATTGCGTGCGACAAATGAAGCGCAGCCCCTGAAATAATCACTCAGCTCGCAGCAACCACCAGTGAAGATCTTCGATAAATGGTTTGTGCATGGCGGTTCCTGGGGAACCCCCAAAGGAGACAACCGATGAAGATCAGCTTACCGAATCCCGCACAGATGCTGGATGTGGCAACCAAGATTGCGGGGCCTTTGCTTGGAGGCCCAATTGGCGCGGCGCTCAGTGCGGCGATGAAGCTTGGCCAAAGTTCGTCAGACCTGAAATCGGCACTTTCGAAACTGAGTTCCTCGCTGCAAAGCTCACAGCCAAAAATGGGCTCACAGGTTGCAAGCCAGCCGCAGCCCTTCAACTCGATCAACATCAACATTACGATTACGCAAGATCCCATCAAGGCAGCTACCCAAAGCCTGAACCAGCGCTTCGCCATGCCCCCCATGGTGGGCAACGATTCGCAATGGCCGTCGTTTGCGCAAGCCGCTAACTCGCGGATCACGGGCAACAGCCAGGGGCTCTTCGATGGCACGAACCCTTGGACAAAAAACGACGGACGCACGGAAGAGCGTGCAGCAGTGGGCTGGGTGATGCAACAGAACGACAGCCTTCGCTACGACGCCGACAGCAAGAAGTTCTACACCACTGCGGCTGACGGCACGCGCACCGACAAGCTTTCGCTTGACCAGGTGGTGAATACGATACGGGCGAACGGTGGCGCGAACTCCAATGCGGCAGGCCTCTCCGCGGTGGGGAAACTGGCGAATGATGCCGCAAACTCGCCGGGACCTGCCAAGGCGCAGCAGAACTCCCTGCAGCCCCTGATGGACATGCTTAGGCAGTTCAGTGAACTGCTCGGCAAACTCAGCAAGGGTGCACAGGAATCGTTTGGCAACCTAAGCAGTCTTGCCTCAGGTGGAGCCATGGGCAGCTTTTCGGGGGGGGTGGCAGGAGGCGCGATTGGCAGCGCGGGCGCAAGCGGATTGGGGTCCGGCAGCGGTTCCATTTCGGGTGGCGGACCTGGCGCGAGCAGTGCAGCCAGTGCGGCTGGTACTGGAGGCTCAGGAAGTGGCAGCGCTTCGGGCGGCGCTGGCGCGAGCCAGGGCAGTTCCGGTGGTGGCAACATCGATTCGATGATGTCGCAGGCCGAGGGCCTGTTAAGGTCCGACAAGATGGAAGACCAATTGAAGGGCCAGAAGATGATGCAGCAGGCGCTGCGGATGTTCGAACTCCTCTCGAAACTCATCGAGAAACAAGGCGAGATGCAATCCAAAGCAATCGCCGCGATCAAGTAGGCGTGAACAGCAAATCATGGGACGCGTTCACTGGCAAGCAGTGCAGGGCAATGCCCACCACAAGAGCCAGCAGCGTGTCCCCGCAGAACCCAAGGAGAGATATTCATGAGTACAAACGCTTCGGTGTTACCTGACAACACGCTTGCTGACGTGATCGCAGGCGAGCAACCACTCAACGTGTTCTTAGGCCTTAGCCAGGAACAGATTCAGGCCTTCGCCGCGCTTGGCTTCTCAAGCTATCAGCAAGGGCGCACGGACGAAGCGCGGGAGATCTTCGAAGGACTCATCGCGCTGGACAGCACCTCCTACTTCGGTTGGGCTGGGCTGGGCGCCATCGAACTTACCGAGGACAATCTGGAAGCAGCAGAACAAAGCTTGCTGAGTGCTGTGCAGCGTAATGGAACGGATACCACCGTGCTGGCAAATCTTGGCGAGGTTTACTTGCGCAAGGGTGAAGCGGCGAAAGCTACCGGCTACCTGCAAAAGGCCCTTGCCCTGGACCCCGACGGACTGGATCCGGCCACCAACCGCGCCCGCGCCATCCTACAGGGAATGTTCCTGGTGCTCGACGAGATTGAGAAGAACCCGGACTCCTTCGCCGAAGGCGCCAACTAGCCAATCGCCCGCTTATAGGAGAACGCGCGCCGGGAGGCCGGTATCCTCCCGGCGTCCGCCACCATGCAAGCCGCACCGTTCCGCTGGAATGAAATCGTCACCGAGTTTCGCAAGGGCAATCTGGGAGGATTGCTTACGCAGACCGCTGACCTGGTGCTAGTAGCAGCTGTGGCCTCAATGGTGGGGCTGATGCTGGTTCCTCTCCCGACCTTCCTGCTGGATATCTTTCTTACCGTTAACATCACGATCGCGCTCGTGATTCTGATGGTCTCCATCTACATTTCAAACTCCATCCAGATTGCGTCATTCCCCACACTGCTATTGATCACCACCCTTTACCGCCTGGCGCTGGACGTCTCCACAACCAGACTGATACTGCTGAACGCTGACGCGGGCGAGGTGGTTCGTTCCTTTGGCATGTTCGTTGTGCAGGGCAACTTTGTGGTGGGCGCGGTGATTTTTCTGATCATCACGCTGGTGCAGTTTATCGTGATCACCAAGGGCGCAGAGCGGGTTGCGGAAGTGGGGGCACGCTTCACACTCGATGCGATTCCCGGTAAGCAGATGAGTATTGACGCGGATCTGCGCTCCGGCACCATCACGTTTGAGCAGGCGCGGCAGCGGCGCGAAGAGCTTTCGCGGGAGTCGCAGTTCTACGGCGCGATGGATGGCGCGATGAAGTTCGTGAAAGGCGATGCCATCGCTGGAATCGTGATTACTCTCATCAACATCGTGGCCGGTCTGATTATCGGCGTGGCGATGATGGGGATGAACATCGGCGAAGCGGCGCAGGTTTACTCGATTCTCACGATTGGAAGCGGTCTGGTTTCGCAGATTCCGGCGCTGCTGATCTCCATCTCCGCGGGGATGGTGGTGACGCGAGTTGCATCAGAAACCAAGAACACCAACCTCGGTGCGCAGGTGATGGGACAACTGCTTTCTGAACCAAAGGCGATAGCGGTAACTGCCGGCCTGCTGCTGTTGATGGCAATCACGCCGGGCCTGCCAAAAATCCCATTCTTCCTTCTGGCCGGCGCGGTTGGCTTGGTGGGGCACAGCCTGATCAAGAATGGCAAGACGCCAGAGGACAGGAGCACCGAGGAGGAACAAGCGGCCGATGACGCCTTGATCCGTATGCCGCAGGTGAGCCCGACACTAGGTGTGGTGGTGCGCGCGGGCAACGCAATGGCTCCGTTTCTGAACCCCGACACCCCCGAGGGGAAGCCGTTCCAAGAGGCACTCTACGAACTACGCGAGCGGCTCTATTACGAGCTGGGCGTGCTGTATCCACCCATCCAAGTGGCGACCGACGAAGGGCTGCTCCCCAACGCCTTCCACATTCTGCTTCACGAAACTCCCGTGGTGCAAGGCATTGTGCAGGCCGACATGAAGCTGGTTGCTGAACCGCCTTCGGCCCTGTTTATGTATGGGCTGCGAGGCGATGAGGGCACCAATCCGCTGAACGGCAGACCGGCAACATGGCTTTCCACTGAGCAGGCAGCCCTCGCCGCGAACGCCGGCCTCACCACATGGAACGCTGGCGAAGTTCTGCTGCTGCACCTCACCCGGTTTCTGCGGAGGAACGGCGCCGAGTTCCTTGGCATTGAGGAAGTACACGCACTGCTGGAGCGGGTGAAGCAGATCTATCCGGCGCTTGTCGACCAGGTGATGCCCAAACCCGTTACTCTGCATTTGCTCGCGGATGTCTTGCGGCGGCTCGCGCGCGAGACAGTTTCCATACGTGATCTGAAGCTGATTCTGGAATCGCTTGGCGACTGGGGCAGGACGATCGACAATCCCGCAGTGCTCACGGAGAAGGTTCGCGGAGACCTCCGACGGCGCATATGCTATCAACTTTCAGGCGGTGGCCAGACGCTGTATATCTACGGGCTGGACTCCCGGCTGGAGGAGATGTTCCGCATGTCAATCCGTCGCGGCGCTAGCGGCGATGCGTTCTATATGGCCCCCGCCGCACTCAACGAAGTGATCGACGCCGCTACCAAGTGCTTTGGCTACCTGCCTGTGACAGCACAGTCGCCCGTGGTGGTGACGGAGCCCGACATCCGCCGCTACGTGTCGCAGGTACTTGGGCCAAGCTTCCCTGACCTTTCTGTGCTTAGTGTCGAGGAGCTTTCGCCGCAGATCCATATTCATCCGCTGGCTACGGTGGGAGCATGATTGCGGATGTACCTGGCCGCATTCTCGTGAACCATGTTTAAGGAGTACTCAAGATGAGCCAATCGCAGACCTACTGGCGCAGCTTTCCTTCCGTGGAACGGCTTTACAGCGACGGGCAACTTCCCAACTTTCTGGCACGCTGTGAACAGAGCTGCCAGGCCCTCGACACGATTATCCGGCAGGGCGACGAGAGGGAAGCCGAACGGGCTCGCGCGGCGATGACCGCTTACGGGCACACCCTGCAGCTGCTGGATCATCTCGCTGGCGTCCTCGCGGGCAATGAGGAAAACATTGCGACGCACTGACGCGCCGGTTCGATTGCGGCGGGAACGCGATCGCGAAACCCTGGCGCCGTCATGCGCGATAAGTGGGATGTGTGAGAACGAAGGAGACCAACGATGTCAGTAGCACGAGGAGTAGGCGCAGCCTATACCCCCAACTTCACCATGGAGCAGATCCTGCAGACGACGCGGGGTTCCCAGGAACGTAGCGGCTTTCGGCGGATCCTGGGCGGTGTGGTAGGAGGTGTTGGCAACATCCTGATGCCAGGGGTGGGCAGTGCGATCGGTGGCCTGATTGCTGGCGGCTCGCTGAACTCCAGCGGACTCCTGGGAGAATCCACTCAATTTCTGGAGTTGCAGCGTTCCATCCAGATGGAGTCGCGAGCCTTCGAGACCGCGTCCGCGGTGATGAAGAGCAGGCACGATGCTTCCATGGCGGCGATTCGTAACTTGAAGTAGCGGTGAGAGGAGACTCAGGTGTCCTGGACATTCGACATTTCCAACGAAGAACTTGCGGTGATTCTGGAGGCAGGCTTCATCTATCGGGATGCAGGCAGGTACGATCACGCGCGGGACATCTTTCAAGGGGTTCGCGCGTTGGCCCCAGGGTCAGAAGTTCCTGAAGTAGGTCTCGGCACGCTTGCCTTCCAGCAAGGGGAGTTTGGGCAGGCCGCGCGGCACTATCATCGAGCGCTCGAGCGGAACCCCCAATCAGCTTGGGCGCACGCGCACCTGGGCGAACTGGCGCTCTTCTCAAAGGACAAGGAGAAAGCGCGGGACCATTTGCGCACCGCCCTTGAACTCGACCCAGCAGGGGAATTCGGCAGGATGGCGCGAGACCTGCTCCGACTGGCGGAGACGGTAACGTTTCGATAGTTACTCTCAAGATGGAACATCTATATGAGAGCGCGCACCCCGCACTGCGACTAAGGAGAGATCGTTGGTGAAAATTCCGCGAAGTCGAATTCCTCCCGGCGCGCCGCAGGATCGTCCCCACCAGGGGTCTGGTTCGAGCGCAGCACCGGCGAGTGTTCCGAAGACAGAACGCTCCGCTTTCGATTCCCTTGCGGGAAGCCGCGCGAAGGCTGTTCCTGCTGGATCGTATCCGATCGTCGTGAGAACGGAATGGCAAGCATCTCACCTGAATGACCCGTCGCGACTGCAGGAGATGCTACGGGATAGCGTAGAGCAGTTGGCAGCAGCCAGTCCTGTGATGAGCGGAATGCCGGCCAGCATGCGATCAGAGATCGAGCGCGTTCTTGCGGCGGACCCGACCGTACGTGACCTACTCACCCAACACCTAGAGCAAAGTCTGGCCTGACGTGAAACTCGCGATACAAGTACAGGCGCTGGATTCAGACGCCGTTCAGCAATTCGAAGTCCCTGTCTCTGGCAACCCGGTTCTGCTTGGCCGGGGGCCGGATAGTCCAGTGCCGCTGGAAGGTGTGAAACTCTCGCGTAACCACCTGGCTTTGGCGGTGACAAACGGGCAACTCACACTCACTGACTTATCGAGCAACGGGGTGTGGGTGAACGCACAGAGTGTGCCGAAGAAGAGCGCGATTCTTCTGCATGGCAACGAGGAGATTGCAATTCCGGGTTACCGGTTGCGAGTAAGGCTGCTGGTTCCCGCGCAGGCGCCGGCTGTCACAGACACATTGCCGCCTGCCGCCAGAGCCGAGCCGGCTACAGCACCGAGCGGTCCACAAGCCAGCCCCGCCCTTACGGAGCACATGAGGGCGGTTTCGCTCGACAAAAGCAATGCCCGTTCGATGGAGACGATGGATGGAGAGAGCGTCGCGCCAGCGGATGACATCCAGGCAACTCACGATGCAGCGATTCCGTGGTGGCGCCTGTCTGGTCTCGAGCGCGTGGTGCTGGTGATGATCGCGCTTTCCGCCGGACTCTTCTTCTACTACTACTCCATCTATTGATGATCACCGCGGGGATTAAGCAGAAAACAGCCCCACAACTTTGCAGACCCCTGCCCCGATAACAGAACCGACGCATCGAGTTGGGAGCCTTCTGCATGGCACGGTTTGCATTCACGCTCACTCTGATTTCCGCACTCGCGTTCTTGCCAGTAACCTTGAGTTCCCAAGGAGTTCCACTTGAGAGTATCCTGCGGGACGGCGTAAGGAAAGAGCCCAGCGGCAGCGCACCAAGCGGCCAGCAGAAGGCTGACACGGCGCCTGTGGCCGCGCCTCAGAAACCCCAGGCAAGACAGCCGGCGATAGTGCCCCGTCAAGCAGGGCCTGCGGGTACCCGGTCTGCGGCCGGCGAAAAGCTGCCGTTCTCAATGCAACTCGCAGCCGGCTGGCAGGCGAGTCTTACCCCGGAAAGCGGCGTGCTCGCCCGGAGCCCGGACGGCAAGAGTGTGGTTGCCATTCTTCCCGTGATGAACTTGGGCAGCCAGCCACCTGGTGACTGGCTGCGCCGAAATGGTGCCCGTGTGCTTTCCCGATATCTTCCGGAGGCAACTGTTTCCGCACTCTATCCCAGCAAATTGGGGGCTAATGGCGTCCTGGTCTCGCTGTCTTACAACCCTGGAGGAGGGCCGGGGCGATCAAATGCCTTACTCTTTGCGCACGGCGATGTTGGCACTCTCTACATAGTTGGCGCTCCCGCCCAGGTATTTGAGAGGCAAAGGCCCGCCATGCTTGCCATGCTACGGAGCTTTTCGTTTCGCGGAGAGCCCTTGGCATCCGGGCAAGCCAGACAGACGGTGGCGGAGGTCCAGGAACTCAGGTATCGCAAGCATCGTGACCCAAATGAGGGCGCCTTCACGCTGGACGTTCCGGCGAACTGGACGGTGGAAGGCGGCACTGTAAGGCGATCCGAGGTGGACCTGAACACCTACATCAAGGCGACGTCGCCAGAGGGGTTGGTAGTGATGCTGGGCGACGAATACATTCCGAAATTCACCACTCCAAACCCAACCTTCGAGATGGCCGGCCTTCGAGAGGGTAGCCAGTATTCACCATTCCCTGGAAACGTGATGATTGTGCAGCGTTATCTTCCTGGGCCAGTGTATGCCCAGTATCACGCTGGGCAGTTCATTCGGAAAATGGGCATTGCGAACGCGCAGATTGGGCAGCCAAAAGAGCGCCCTGAGTTAAACCAGAAGATCGCCGCCATCGGGGTGACCACGACCGCTGGCGAGGTGCAGTTCCGCGGCGCAAGAGGTACCCAGCAATGTGAGGGCTACGTGCTGGCCGCCACTTCCATCATGGTAATGCCAGGCCAGGATAGCGGCATGTGGAATGTGCAGTCGTTGGTTTCCTACATCGCTCCGGCGGGCAAGTCAGCCACCGCGCGTGCCGTGGTTGCAAGGATGCTTTCTTCGATTCAGATGAACCCGCAGTGGGTGGCGCAGCAAAGGCAATCCAGCAGCAACACCTACCGGGCCGTGAAAGAGACGAACGAGTACATCTCCAATCTTTTCCGCGAGACCAGGGAACAGCAGCAGCGCGTACAGGATCGCCAGAACCGGGAGTTCGGCGACTACATCCGCGGCGTGGTGCGGCTGCGGGATACGGAAACGGGCGAGGTGCTTGAGGGCCGAGCCGGCAACAACTACTACTGGCGCATCCGTCACACCGACACGCTGGTTGGCAGCGACATCTCCTCCCCACCGCCAAACATCGACCTCACGGAGATGGAGCAGGTTCGATAGCAATTTCCGACGAAGCGCCACGATAACCAGGAGCACAACCAACATGGAACCAAAGATCATTCTTCGCTACCGCAGCGGCTCCAAGCAGGGTCAAGTAGAGGAGTTCCCGCTGAAGAACTTTCGCAGTCTCACACTGGGGCGTGATGTGGCCTGCGAGATTACGCTGGACGCGGATCGTGACGATCTTGTGAGCCGCATGCACTGCAAGATTGAGATTCAGCTCGGCCCTGCCCCTGTCTATCGGCTTGTTGACCTGGATAGCCGTAACGGCACATTCGTCGCTCGCCAGAGAATCCAAGGGGAAGTAACGTTGTCGCCGGGGGACGTGATTCAGCTTGGCCCCGGAGGACCTGAGATTGAGTTTGATGCGCATCCGCGGCCTGCCGCTGTGCCCAAGGCCACCCGGCTAGCGACGGAGTTCAACCCGGCCATGATCCCCAACGCTCCTGTGCCAGCCCCAGTAGCGGAAGTGGTAGCGCCTCCCCCAGGCGCAATGAGTTCGCCAGGGCTAGGCAAGGCAACGGTGGAACGCCTGATTGCCGATAGCCATCGCAAGTCGCGCGTATGGCAGTTTGTCGCCATTGGGATTCTGCTGCTTGCGGTTACCGGCGTGGGCGTCTTCGCACTGGTTCAGCACAACCTGTTCGGAGGCGCGGCGGAGATGGCAACGTCCATTGCGGCACGAAACACCGACTCCGTAGTGTTCTTCGAAGTGGGCTGGAAGATTGTAGACATCGAAAGCGGCAGGCAACTCTACCATGTGGCGATGCCTAACAAGGTGACAGACGAATCCGGCGAGGAACGGCAGCTGGTTCCCAGTGCCCCCGCGTATCTGCCGATCTTCATTCCTACCAGCGCGGGGCTGGAACCAATGCTTTCCACCGACGATGGCGGAGGCAACTACCGCGCCGTGGGAGGAAGCCACAGCGGATCAGGCTTCGTCGTCAGCAAGGACGGCTTTTTGTTGACCAACCGGCATGTGGCAGCAGCGTGGCAAACCCAATACCAGTTTCCCCACCCGGTTGGGGTTGCGCTTGAGCTCGACGGCGAAATGAACGTGAGCAAGCTCACCCCGATTGGCGCGAACAACTTCCCCGCATGGATTCCCGCGGATGCCAAAGTGGTTACCAGCGGCGCGTTCGGATCAGGCAACTTCCGGATTATCCAGAAGGCCATCAGCGGCAAGACGATCGAGGGACGTAACGATTACCTGGATGTGACCTTCGCAAGAAACCGGGTGCGGATTCCAGGGAAACTGGCTCGTGTTTCTGACCAGATCGATGTGGCGATGGTTAAGATCGACATTCCCCGCTCTCTGGCGACGCTGGAACTGTTTGATAACTACGACCGCATCAACTCCGGAGATGAAGTGCTTGTCCTTGGCTACCCGGCGGCTTCCCCGATTGTGGTGGGCGCAGTGCTATCCCAGGATGGACTGCGACGTGGCAGCGAGGCCAAAGTTATCCCTGATCCAACATTGAGTGTCGGCAACATCGGGCGCGTCATTCGGGGAAGCACGGGCTCTAACGAAGGCACCTTCAGCCTGTTTGGCGATGTGTACCAGCTAACTGTGAACTCCACCGGGCCCGGAAATAGCGGCGGCCCTGTGTTCGACAAACGAGGCCGCGTGATTGGGATTTTCACTTCGGGCACGACGGGCGACACAAAAATCACGTTTGCAGTTCCCATCCGCTACGGAATTGAGCTGATGGGAACGCACCGGGTGATGTAGACCGTGGCAGTCAGGCCAAGAGAAACAAACCGGAGGACGCAGTACCGGGTGGCGTTGCGAAGCCGGAACCAGGAAGCGATACAAGCACCATGTCCAATCATCTTCAGCGAAGAACAGCCGAGTACCAATTGCTGCAATTCGACGATTACGTGGTGATTGCCAGCCAAAGGTCAGATGCGGGACCCTGTCGGCCGAACAATGAAGATCGCTGCGCCTTGATCGTTCCTGAAAACCAATCTGCAGTCCAGGAACACGGGTTGCTCGCATTAGTGGCCGATGGCATGGGCGGGCACGAGGGAGGAGAGGTAGCGAGCGAGCTTGCCTCGACGATCATCCCTGAGCAATACTACGCAGCTGCCAACGCGAGTGAGGACCCCAACCCGCAGCGGTGGCTGATAGAGGCATTCCAGGCTGCGAACCGGCGGATCTATGACGAAGCATTCGAACAACCTCAACTGGCGGGCATGGGAACCACCTGCACGGGGTTGGTGATCCGGGGCGGCCTGGCCTGGTGCGCGCATGTGGGAGATAGCCGGGCCTACCTGGTGCGTGACGGGCAAGTCTACCGAATGACACAGGACCACTCAGCAACCATGGAGATGGTGAACCGCGGTCTGCTTTCGCTGGCGGAGGCACGTCACCACGAAGACCGAAACGTCATCCTTCGCGCCATGGGCACCTATCCGGATGTGGAGGTGAGTGTTTGGAAGGATCCGTTTCCCATTCGCACGCACGACTGTTTCGTGCTGTGCTCAGACGGACTGCACGATTCGCTCAACGACGATGAGATTGGAGAGTTGTGCGAACTCGATAGCTCGCCAGAAAACATCTGCGATGCATTGATCGGTTTGGCCACTGAGCGCCGGGCGAGCGATAACGTCACGGTAGTGGTGCTTTGCGTAAACCCGGCTGGTATGGCTGAAGACCCCGGCGCCGACGGAGTGCGGCAGCCATGACCGGACGAACCATCGGCCACTATCGCATGATCGACAAGCTTGGCGAAGGTGGCATGGGCAAGGTCTACCGCGCTGTGGATGTGATGGTGGATCGCGAGGTAGCGCTGAAGTCACTGAAGGCCGATCTTGCCGCTCGTCCTGAGGTGGTGGAACGGTTTCGAACGGAAGCCACCACGCTGGCAAAGCTGAACCACCCCAACGTCGCGCAGCTCTATTCCTTTTTCAAAGACGGGAATGAATACTTCATGGTGATGGAGTACGTGCCCGGAAGAACCCTGGAGCAGGCGATTCAGCATGGCGGCCCCATGCCCTGGCGCCAGGCGCTAGAGGTCGCGGCCCAGGTCCTGGAGGGCATTCAGCATGCTCATCAGCTTGGAATCCTGCACAGGGATATCAAGCCAGCGAACATCATTCTGCCCGATTCGCGGAAGTCAACGGGCGGTTTCCAGCCCGTCGCAAAGATAACGGATTTTGGAATTGCACAAGCCTTGGGTAGCGCGCGCATGACGCGAGAAGGCCACCTGATCGGGACGCTTGAGTACATCGCACCGGAGCGCATCCAAGGCAAGGGTGCGGGTGCACAGTCTGACCTTTACTCAATGGCTGTTGTGCTCTACGAGATGCTCAGCGGAAGGCTGCCTTTCCAGGCCGAAAGTGAGTACTCGTTGCTGCTGGCGCAAGTGCAGTTGCCGCCGCCCCGGTTGCGCAACTGGCTCGTGGATGTGCCGCCCGCAGTGGAAAGCACGGTGATGCGCGGTCTGGAAAAGGTGCCCGAGAAACGCTTCCCAGATGCCGCGAGCTTTGCCGCTGCGTTGCGAGCTCACCTCTCGTCCGCGGCCACATCAGATGTTAACCAAGCCGCGCCGGGTACAGGGCTTAGCCGCGTGGTGTACGAGGCTGGAAGCGCATTTCGTGCAATACTCACCGGCGCTACGAACTCCGCAAATCCGCAATCGGCATCTGGCACTTCGGGCGAGCTGAAAACGGCGCAGGTGGTTTTCTACAGCTGTATCGCCCTTGTGGTGATGCTGGCCTTGGCAAGCGTTGTGGTTGTGGGAATTGCAAGGCTCACTCGTCCCGCAACAGTGCCCGAAGTAGCGAACCTCGAAGAGCCAGCACCCAGTACCGCCCCCTCGCCACCAGCCGCCGAACCTGTTCCTGAAATATCGTTTGAGCCCGGCGTGCCAATCCCAATTGGGCAGATCCTGGGGGGCGTCAATCGCGATACCGAGACGAATCCCCCAGCGACTCCCCCGGGGACCGAACACGAGACTCCCGAATCCACTCAACCAGCGGTTGCCGTTCCCCAAGTTGTTGCCCGCCCGAAGCCCCGCATGACCGGTTCCGGGCTAGAGCCCGTCAGCATCCCCGCCAGCGACCGGACTACTGTGCTGGCGGCACTGGACCTTTCTGACGGTCCAACTGAAGGAAGGCTCGGGGAATGGCCGGTACATCGCGCGGGCTTGTCGCGATCTCTGAGGCTTTCCCAGGGGCACTGGCTTGCCGACATCGCGCAAGCAGTGGAACGGCGCGGAGTGAACTTCTTGTTGACGCCCTCGATCCAAACGGAGCTAATGAGCGCAGGCGCTGACCAACGTGTGCTGCAGGCCGTAGCAAACGGGCTTCGGTCAACGCCCAAGCCCGGCGCTTCGCTAGAAGATCAGGTGGTAGCAACCAAGGCCGTGGAGGTAAAGCCGAAACCGGTTGCGGCTTCACATCTGCGCGACGTGCGCCGGCTCTATCTCGAGAAGATGCCAGGAAACCTGGACACCATGCTCCGTGCGGAACTTCAGCGCGAACTGAAAGGAATCATCACGATTACGCAGTCGGCTAGTAGCGCGGATGCGCGAATGACCGCCAGCGAAGAAGAAAGCCAAGGTGGATTACTCGCCGGCGCTGGGCGTCTGATGGGGTTGAAGGACAAGTATCGCCTTCAGGTTCGTATCGTCTCCACGGCCGCTGCCAGGGAACTCTGGAGCTTCGAGACAGGAGACCGCTCGGCGATTACCGCGACTCATGGCTCAAGAGCCATGCAACGGGCAGTTTCGAAAGTGTCGAGTCAGTTACGCCGTGCAATGCAATAGACATGCTATAGCTGCTGGCGGCATTCACGCAGCTATCCAGATGGATTCATCCGTTCCTAGTTCTATTACTCCCAAATTTCTTCCGACATTCTCGGGCGCCGGATCGGATGGTAAACTGACGACACCGCAAGAAGGGGATGCCGGAGTCCGATGGATCCTGGGATAACTGTGCTTTTGGAACGGTGGGGACGCGGTGACAGGACCGCGCTCGACCAAGTGGCCCCGCTGGTGTACCCGCATCTGCGGGAGCTAGCCGCGGCCTACCTTCGCAGGGAACGACCAGGCCACACCCTCCAAGCCACCGGGCTGGTGAATGAGATCTTTCTAAAGCTCATCGTCCGCCGCGAGGTGAATTTTTCCAGCCGGGGACACTTCTTTGCTCTCAGTGCGAAGCTGATGCGCATGGCGCTGATTGACCATGCCCGCGGCGCCAAGGCACAGAAGCGTGGCGCCGATGCAGCGCCTGTGCCCTTACACGATGAATTGCCGTGGGTAAACGCAGCCAGTGATGATGTGCTCGACCTTGATCGCGCGCTGGATGAATTGCACGATATGGATGCCGACCAGGCACGCATGTTTGAACTGCGTTTCCTGATGGGATGCACTTCTGAAGAAACCGCCGAACTGGTTGGGGTATCGGTGTCTACTGTCGATCGCAAGGTTCGAGTAGCAAGGGCTTGGCTCTATCAGCGGCTCCGTTCAAGAGTCCAGCGGGAACTGCCGGAAAACGCAGCGAATGCATTCACGCACTCGATTGACGGGAACAATGGAGGTTCCTCGCCAACTCATCTAGAGGAGAGCCCAACGGCTGAGAGCTGAACATGAACGTAGACCCACGCTGGCTGCGAGTGCAGGAACTATGTTTGCAGTCTGAAGGTCTCAGCCCCGAAATGCGCCACCAGTTCCTCATCGAGACGGAACCCGACGGTGAGCTTCGTGGGGAGGTGGAGGCACTTCTTGAGGCAATGGATGACGAGGCGGCAATCCGCGCGCAGGCTGCGACTTGCACCAATCCGGTACAAACACTCACCCCTGAGTTCCTGGGTCCGTATCGCGTTCTGAAGTTGCTTGGGCAGGGTGGCACGGGAACAGTGTTTGCCGCGGAGAAGGAGTCCGACGGAGTGCGTGTGCCCGTAGCGGTGAAGCTCCTTCACACCTATCTCGCCGAAGGCGAATCAATGGAGCGCTTTCGGCGCGAGCAGCGCATATTGGCCTCCCTCAGGCACCCCAGCATCACTCGGCTTCTGGACGCTGGCGTTACCGCGGAACAACGTCCTTACCTTGTAATGGAGTACGTGGAGGGCGAGCCGATTGACCAATACTGCAATCGCCTTCAGCTATCTCCGCAGGCGCGCATCGGCCTGATTGTCGGACTTTGTTTGGCCGTTGCCGCCGCGCACCGCAATCTGGTTGTGCATCTCGATCTGAAACCCAGCAATCTGCTGGTGACCACGGACGGCGAGGTGAAACTGCTGGATTTTGGTACCGCGAAACTGATGGGTGACGATGGCAAGTTGACCACAACCCTCCAGCTAACTCCCCGCTATGCGAGCCCGGAACAGTTGCGCGGAGAACACCTGAGCACGGCCTGCGATGTGTTCAGCATGGGCGTGGTTCTCTTTGAACTGCTGACCGGCTCATTGCCATTTCGTGGCGAGGGTTCGTTGCTTGCAGCCGCCGAACGCGCGGCCCCGGACGCACGGCCACGGAGCTTGCTGGAGTCACTGAAGGAGGATGCCGCCCAGCAACGCAATACCACGCCGCAGAGGCTACGGGATTACCTTCGCGGCGACCTTGAAGTGGTGATGGCACGTGCACTTGCCAGCGATGCGCAACAGCGATATCCCACCATGGATGCATTTGTGGACGACCTTAATCGCTTCGTGGAAGGGCGTCCCGTGCTCGCCCGTCCGCAGACGGTTCTCTACCGGGCGCGCAAGTATGTGGCGCGACACCGGGGCGCGGTAAGCGCCACTGCGTTGCTGCTGCTGGCGCTGGCTACTGCTCTTGGCTACGGGCTATGGCAGCAGCGACAGGCAGCAATCGCCGGCCGTGAAGCCCAGGCAAATGCGCAATTTCTAGGCTGGATGATATCCAGCAGCAACGTCATGTATGGCGGGCGCAACGATATGACCGTAGGCGAACTGGTCAATCGCACCTACGAACGCTTGAAGCAGCCATCGGCTCTCAGCATGCGCTCAATACTCGTATTGCGCTCGTCTCTGGGACTGTACATGTTCACCTCCGGCGATGCGGTTCGAGGACTGCAGGTGGCAACAGAGGCCATGAAGGACGCGCGCGAAAACGGCGACCGCGAGTCCCAGCTGGCGGTCTACAACACAGTGGGCCTAATGGAAAGCATCAGCGGCAACTGTCCGCAGGCAATTCGCGTTTTCGAGGAAGCGGAGCAGGTCTACCGCCTTATCGCGCGGTCAATACCGCCACACCAGCATGCGGCGTACCTTACCAATTACTCCCAAGTAGCGGGTTTATGCCAAGGGGATCGCGACCGGGAGTTACAGTTGCTTTCTCAAGCCGAGCGGTACGTGAGGCAGATTCCGGACAACAGCAGGGAAACCGAAGTGCCGGCACCCGTTCTTAAGTCACTGTTCTACGTCGGTTACTCCATGGCCCTTAGCCGGCGCGAACAATTCGCGGAAGCGCGTGCCGCACTTGCCGAGGGCATCCGCATTTCAGGGGAAGACAACCCTGACACCCGGGCCGCGCGCATCGCCCTGCTCCGTGCGGAAGCAAGCATCGCTTACCAGCAGAAGGACATCGACGGAGCGGTAGCCGCGCTACGCGGCGCTTCCGATGCAATGGCTGGTTTCGTGTCGCCCTTCGAATACCATCGCATACGCATGATGCTTGCTAACCGCGTTGCTGAGTCAGGGAGGCCCGCCGAAGCTACCGCGGTGATTGACGAATCCTTGTTGGCGCTTGCTGCGCTTGAAGACGCGCAGTTGGGTGGCCCCAGATGGATGGTGCTGGTGGACGCTGCATTTGGCGAGATGCGTGTGGGCCGTTGCGAGTCGGTATTCCGGCTTGTGGATGAAGTCGACCGGGTAACCAGCGGGAATATGCCTCCTCAGTGGAAGGGCAATCGCCTTGCCGCGGAAGCCCTATGCAGGCAGCAGCTAGGTGAGCAAAGCACCGCCATCGCAAGAGCGGCAGAGTCCATTCAGCAACTAAACGCAGCGGGGATCACCCATTCCACATTGATCTCACGGCTGGTTGCCATTCGGGATGGCAACGCGACCGCGAGTTCATCGGGTAACTGACGCCTCGGCCTTTGGGGCTCGCCAGCCCCGCGTCTTGCTTCGGTTTTGACAAAACAGCCAGGTCAGGCCCTTAGGTCACCGGTTTCGCATCGTCGCGGTAGAAGGCGAATAAAGCAACCACCAAAGCGGCAGAAGCAAAAGCCATGATCGCGAAGACTGGCTTCCAATCGCAAACCCCATCCGTGGTGTAGCGGTCGATCAGTTCCACGCTACCGAAAGTGCCCAGCAGCATGCCGATTCCGAAGCAGATCAGCACAATCAATCCTTGCGCCTGCGCCCGAATCTCAGGTGGCGCCTTCCGGTCCGCGTACACCTGTCCGCCCACAAAGAAGAAGCCGAAAATCAGCCCATGTACGAGAATCGCCACATAATACAGACCTACCTGATCCATTGCGACTCCGCCCCATAGCGCAAAGTAGCGGACGGCTAGCGCTCCCAGGCCGGCAATCATTGTCCACTTGACACCCCAGCGCGTCAGGGCTAGCGGCACCAGGACCATCAGGAAGATCTCAACGAACTGGCCCAGATTCATGGTCGCGGTCACCTGCCTGAACCCCTGGCTCTCAAAGAACTGAGAGCCCAGCGAGAAGTACAGGGTGAAGGGAATCATGGTCAGCAGAGAGATAAGGATGAAGATCGCGAAATTGCGGTCCTTGAGCAGGGTGAGTGCCCGCAGACCGAGCGCATCCACGAGAGACGATTCCTTACCCTTGGCCGGAGGCGGCGTATCGGGCAAGGTAAGGTTTAGGAGCGCGGCAACCAGCGCGGTTCCCGCGCCGCAGTAAAGCGGGATCGCCGTACCATCAATCACCTGGCTGAAGATGCTTGAGGCAGCCACCAGGCTGAAGACGGAACTTGCCACCCAGCCGATTGAGCCGAAGACACGGATCTGGGGGAACTTCTCGGGTGGGTAGTTGGCCATGGCGATGGCCGCGGTGAGGCTCCAGGTGGGCATGTAGCAGCACATCCCCAGCAACAGGATAACGAACAACCATTGAGGACTGGTCTGCTGCGCACCGAGGAAGAAGAACAGGGCGCAGCCCAGGTTCAGTGCAGTGAGCACCTTCTGGCTGGGGAAGTGCCGGTCAGCCACCATACAAATCAAAGGAGAGGCAAGGCAGCCTAGTGGCATTACGCTAAGAATCCAGGCTTGGTATGTGGCCGAGACCTCAATATTCTTGAGGTAGGCCGCCAGGGGCACCCACCATACCGCGTACATCAGGTATTGCAGGAACATCATCCCGCTCAGCCGGATTCTGACACTCGTGGAGGCGGTTGCCATCAATATCTCCTTAGCCTTTGCTGACTTCCGCCGCGGGAAAGCAAGCCTGTGGACGATCTTAGCGGGATTGGCTGACCTGCGTCTACGGGGGAATGAAGGTTGTGCGATCCGCACTTCCACTCGGACCGGCATTCGACTGCTGGACCGGTGACCGAGGGAGCCGTTCAAGCCGGACTCTGAACGTGCGCCAGAAGAGGGATCGTATGCTCACCAAAGGGCTGCCGGATTACTGAAGATCTGATGCCATACTCCTGATGACAATCCTCAGAATCTCGCTGGACCCTGGAATCAGCGATTCGCGGGAGTCAGGGATTTTGTCGTTTCTCGCGAATTGACCGAGCGCACGAAGCGACAGTGGCTTTCTAGTAGACGCTCGATGTGCATAAGCCAGTGCACTGCGAAGGTGCCTTGCGCGAGGGCAGCGTGGCGAGGCCTAAGCTCGATATAGATGGCGGCTGGCCACAAACTAGCAGCGTCGGTTTGTCGCGAGATGGCTCGGCTTCAGGCTGAGAACGGGTTGCTTCGCCGGACTCTTGCCAGCCACCGTATCGCGCTTCCCGCGATGGACTCGGCGCTCACGGAATTCCAAAAGACTTCAGTGCGCGATTTCACTCTCGAGCAGAAGCCCGTGCAACTCCATAACCATGGCTTCGGGGCTGGAATCGATCACGGTGCTTTTGTGGAAACGAACCCGTTCCAGACAAGTCATTTCACATCCCCGGGTAAGTAGTCGTTTCCACTAGTGCACAGGATCTTGACGACCCACAACTCTCACAGCTTCCTGCCGCCGGAACGATCGCGTTTGCCCCGGCGCATTGCAGGCTGGCCTGCGTCGCCCTCGATGCGCAGCGGTTCCGCGGCGCAAGCTAGTCCTTCGCTGAGTTTCTCAACTCTTTCAGATACTCATGTACGAACTGCACGGCCATCGCTCCCTCGCCAACCGCCGACCCAACCCGTTTGACCGAATCCGAGCGCACGTCGCCTGCGGCGAAGATCCCAGCACGACTTGTTTCGAGGTAGAACGGCGCGCGCCCCTTCGCCCATTGTGTGGAACTGGAAATACGCGAGCCGGTCTTGATGAACCCTTTCGCGTCCGTTTCGATTTCCTTCGGCAACCAGGCAGTACGTGGAATCGCACCGATAAAGGAGAACACCCCGCCCACCTTGATCGCTCTCCGCTCACCGGATTGGTTGTTCTTCAGTTCGACCTCTTCCAAATGGCCGTCGCCGAGCATCGTCGAGATCTCGGTCTCCATCAGAAGCTCGATGTTCTTTGCTTCCAGGAGTCGCTGTACGAGATAGTCAGACATGTTCTGGCCCAAGTCTCGCCCGCGAACGAGCAGAACGACCTTCCGCGCGCTCTCCGCGAGAAAGAGGCAGGCTTGACCGGCCGAATTGCCGCCTCCAACGACGACCACCGCTTCGCCGCTGCACATCTGCGCTTCCATCGGAGTCGCGGCGTAATAGACTCCCGCGCCATCGAATCGTTCGCGGCCTTCCACCTCGAGTCTTCGGTAATCCGCCCCGCTGGCGATAATCAGCGCCTTCGCCCGCACCTGTTCGCCGTTTGCCAAGTGCAGCACAGACATGTTGTCGGCAAACCTGAGTTCGGTCGCCTGCGACGGAACTGAGAACCGCGCGCCGAACTTCTCGGCTTGAAGCGTGGCTCGCCGGGCTAGTTCCGCGCCTGACAGTCCTGTGGGAAAGCCCAGATAGTTTTCGATTCTCGAGCTTGTTCCGGCTTGGCCACCGGTCGCGATTTGCTCAAGCACAATCGTATGCAAACCCTCCGACGCGCCATAAACAGCCGCTGCTAACCCAGCCGGGCCGCCGCCGACGATCGCCACATCCACCACGTTGTCTGTGGCGAACTTTTGCTTGATCCCGATGTGGGCAGCCAGTTCGTCGTTCGACGGATTCTTGAGCAGCCAATCCTGCCCGTAGCCGACGACCGGCAGATCCGATTCGCTCAATTGAAAGGCGGCGAGCAAAGACTGGGCTTGGGCCGTGTCCGTCTTCACATCGAAGAATGTGTAGAGGACTTGGTTCTTGGCCAAGAAATCACGCAGGCGAAATGCGTCAGGCGAAAAGCGCGTCCCGATGACGCGTAAGCCCGTGAAATCTTCGGAATCCTTCAGCGCCTGTGCGCGGACAATGAATGTCAGCAGGATCAGATCGCTTAGGCCGGGGCGTTTGCCGATGATGTTGCGCAGATCCGGCTCGCCGATCTCGTAGACGTCGGTGTTGCCTGTGGCAATCGCATCAATGTTTGAGGGTCTCCCCGTCAGATTTGCCAGGTCGCCAGTGAACTCACCGGGCTGCAGTGTGACAAGCAGGCGCGGCTCCCCGGATGAACGATCAAAGATGTCAATCGCTCCGCGCTCGATGACGTAGAACTTGAACTCTTTCTCACCCGCGCGGTACAGCACGTCGCCACTCGCGTAACTCTTTCGCTGGGCAAATTCGGCGATGGCGGCGATCTGTGTTTCGTTTAGAACGGGGAAAGCCTGAGGATTGGTCTTCCTGAAATCGGGGACGTTCATAAGCCATTGCTCCTACTCTTGCGTCCGGTCTTCTGATCTCGTTGACGACTCCACTTGTCCTTCCCGCGTGCTGGCTGGTGGTGCCAGCGACGCAGATCGGTAGGGTCTAGGGAAAGATGCCGTGCTCGGCCTCGACCTGTCGGCTGTTCGCACGAATCATATTCAGGGCACTCTCGATACAACCCGACGAACTGGGTTCCGCGTGTCCTGAGGTAACGAGTGACAGGACCAGCAGAAGCGTCCCGGGCAGCGCGACGCTCGCTGGTACAGCCACTTCAGCTCGATACCGTCAACCGCCCTCGCGTGGTCGGCCAGCCAGCAGTTGATTCGCCCAGGCGAATGCGATGCCGGTGGCGCCGGCATGTTCAAGCTGCACTTTCGCAAGAGCAGCAATGGTCTCCTCGCGCGCCCAGGCCGGTCTTGAACATAGCGGTCTCCTTTCGAAACCGTGTGCCTCAGGCGCCGTTCCGGTCGAGAAGAACGTAAAGCGAATAGATGCGTCCGCGCTCGATCTGCCCGGCAGCATGGCCGGCGACATCGAGGCCGGCGACAGCGGCGACGCCTGAGTTCGGCCCGGAACGCCATCTGGGACGGCCAACACTGTTGTGGCCAATAACCCCAACCGGGTAGACATCCGCCCGTCTCCGGGATTCCGATACCGGATGGGACGTTGGGACGTTCATAGAAGCAATTGTGCTTGAGGCGCTCGGCGAAACCGTTGCAGCGGCTGCCTCAACGGAGCCAATCTTGCGGTAAAGGTGGCGGGGCGGCTCTCACGCGAGCTCCCCCAAATCTCGAGTTGTCGCGCAGTTCACATAGCGGAAAGCCACCAATCGCGTCCGTCGCCTGGCCGCGTTGGGCGCCCGCGGGTTGCCAATCAATACTTACCAGTCTACAATCAGAGCAGCTTAGCCGCGCTCAGCCCACACCTTGTTGGGTCGTTTGCAAACTGGGGCGTTGATGGCCTACTCACCAGCAAACACCGCGATGCCTCTGCCTGCCCACTCGTCGTTCGCCCAGTGGCACCGCGACGGTCGGCATGCCTCCTACGTGCGCACGATGAAATCCGCGGGAGGAATTCTCGACATTCTTGAGGTCCAGCGACCACCCGGCGATATGTCCCGCCCTGCCCTGCCGGATATCGTCCTGGTAGAGGACATGCTTGGCTGCACTCGTGTCAGGGGAGACCTGGGAGGAGGTCGTTTCGATCTGACCACCAGGAAAGGCACTTTCGCCCTCGCTGCGCCCAACTTCGCGACCGCGGTGATCAATGAGGGAAGCCATCGGCTTCGCAGCCTTGCGTTTCCTTTGGCGCAATGGCAGGGCGTGCTTGACGAGGCCGCCGACGGGCGCTCCTGGATGGACAGCTCGGGCATCTACGGTCGGGTCTTCGAATCGTCGGCGATCCAGTCAGCGCTGGGCAAGCTGTGGGCCCTCTGTGAAGCCGAGGGGGCGCCGTCCCGGCTCCTGGCACGGGCCGGAGGCTGCGAGATTTTCGCCGAACTCTGCCGCCTGGGCGGGGCGCCTTTCGCGCCGGTCAGGGGCGGCCTTGCCCCGTGGGCGGAACGGCGCTGTCTGGAGCTCATCCGGGCGAGACTCGCTGAAGACATTAGCTTGGACGATCTAGCGGCCGAGGCGAAGCTATCAACGTTTCATTTCGCCCGCATGTTCAAGCACAGCGTCGGCGTACCTCCTCGGGTCTACGTGGCGCGACTGCGAGTGGAAAAGGCTTGTGAGCTTCTCGAGATGACGGACCTTTCGGTCACCGAGATCGCCCAGGAGGTTGGGTACTCGTCGAACCAGGTACTCGCCCGGGTCTTCGCCCAGCATCGGCGCATGAGCCCCACCGACTATCGCCGGGCAGTTCGTAATCCAACGCGCTCGATCACGATGCAGTGACTTTCATCCGCTCCGCCTGCCACCAGAAGCCCAGGTGGCGGATCGGGCTTTCCTGAGCCATCGCGGCCGTCATGGCGTTCCGTTGAAGCGCGCTCAAGGCTCAGAAGTCCCCATCGGCGCCATGCGCAGACGGCCCAGTTGCAATCGCGATTTTCCCCCGAATGCCGTTGTTGGGGGTCTCCAACTGGGCATGGGCCAGCGGAATCTCGGCAAGGGAATAGACGGCCCCAACGTGCGGGCGCAGTTGGCCGCGTTCTACCAATGCGCTTAATTCATCCAGCTTGCCGCGGTTCTGTCTTGTGAAAACGAAGTGATAACTCGCATTCTTGGCCCAAGCCTGAATGACGTTTTGTGGCTGCGCAGTGTCGACGATCGTGACCACACGGCCAAGTTGTGCGAGTGCGTCTGGGCTGCGCGACAAGGTGCTGCCACCGATGGTGTCAAAAACGACATCGACGCCACGGCCTCCCGTCTCCCGCATGATCACGTCGACGTAGTCCTCCTTCTGGTAGTCGATAACTACATCCGCACCCAGACCTCGTGCGAACGCCGCGTTTGCTTCGCGCACCGTCGTGAACACCATCGCACCTACAGCTTTCGCAAGCTGGATCGCCACATGACCCACTCCGCCTGTGCCGCCGTGTACCAGAATGCTTTCTCCCACTCTAAGTGCCGCACGGACTACCAGGGCTTCCCACGCCGTACCGCCAACCAGGCTAAGGCTTGCTGCTTCAAGATGGCTCAGCGACGAGGGCTTCCGTCCGACAATGTTCTCGTTCGCCACGTGGTATTCGGCATAGCTACCCGGTCCGTCAAAGATTTGGGGCGTGTACCACACTTCGTCTCCTGGAGCGAACGCCGCGACACCTGGCCCAACTGCGTCGACAACGCCGGATACGTCATGTCCGGTGATCGCTGGCAATGGCACCAAATCGGCATAGTCGCCACGCCGGACCTGGTAGTCCAAGGGATTGATGGACGTTGCATGCACCCGCACGAGGACTTGTCCCGCACCGGGCACAGGCGTGGGCACCTCACGAAGCTCGAACGCTTCCGGACCGCCAAAAGATGGAAGTGTGATCGCATTCATTGAAAAACCTCATTTCGGTTGGAAGGGTGTAGATGGGTCGATGCCTCTGGTGAGGTTGTCGAATGTCAGATCGAAGACGCTACGTTCCGGCGCTTGGGTTTGGCCAATGTCCGGTAGATCCTAGGCAATCGCTCGCTATCGGACGGCGAGCACGGGAATCAGCTCGAGATACATGTAGCTCGATCAGGCGAAGCCTTTCGCACGAACGAGGGCAGGGGCGTTCATTGCGCCCGCCTCTCTGTCGATGGGCGTCACATCACCGGCCTGCGTCCACGTCCCCTAAATGGCCAATCCAGTGGATCAGCCCGTCATCTCTTGTCCGGTATCCCCTCGTCAGGCGCGGACGAACGCCAGCAGGTCAGGGTTTACCACCTCGGGGTGCGTCGCAAACAGGCCGTGAGGAAGACCAGGATAGGTCTTCAACGTGCCGTCCCGCACGAGCCGGATTGCCTTGTGCGCCGAGTTCTCGATCGGGACGATCTGGTCGTCTTCGCCGTGCAGAAAAAGAACCGGAACGCTGATCGCTTCCAGATCCTTCGTGAAGTCGGTCTCGGAAAACGCCTTGATGCAGTCGTAGTGCGCCTTCGCGCCGCCGGCCATGCCCTGACGCCACCAGTTGTCGATCAGCCCTTGGCTCACCTCCGCGCCTTCGCGGTTGAAGCCGTAGAACGGGCCGCTCGGGACATCTTTGTAGAACTGCGCCCGGTTCCGGGAAAGCGCTTCCCGAAATCCGTCGAAGACCTCCAGCGGAATACCGTCCGGGTTCTTGTCGGACTTCACCATCACGGGGGGCACCGCGCCGATCAGCACCGCCTTGGCAACGCGGCCCGGCTCGGCCTGGGCGGCATAGCGAGCCACCTCGCCCCCGCCGGTGGAATGGCCGATATGGATGACGTCCTGAAGGTCCAGCGCCTTCACGATTGCCGCGACATCCGCGGCGTAGGTGTCCATTTCGTTGCCCGTGTCGGTCTGCGCCGATCGGCCATGGCCGCGCCTGTCATGTGCGATTACGCGATAGCCGTGAGACAGGAGAAACAGCATCTGGCAGTCCCAGTCGTCGGCGCTCAGCGGCCAGCCGTGGTGAAACATCACTGGCTGCGAGTCCTTCAGGCCCCAGTCTTTGCAATAGAGGTTGGTGCCGTCGGATGTGGTGATGATGGCCATGATAGATTCCCCCTCAGGTTGAGCTTGGATTGACTCCTGGAAAGGATGGCGCCACAGTGCCTGTCGCGAGCGCTGTCCACCGTTCGGGCCGTGCCGTCCTCTTCCCTATGAATAAGCCTAACAAGCGTCCGCACAAGGTGCGGCGCGGAAGCTGCGGTTCAGTTGCCGATCTTGCGGGCCAGGCACTGCGCGGCGCCATCGTCTCAGCGCGTTTGCATCACCTGCGACGGGTGACCTGCCTACCCAACGCCCTGCGTTCCCATCGAGGCGGACTGCCTCACGTTTCACGAGACAGCGAGATCGCGTTCGAGCCGCGCGACTGAGCGGCCCCAGTTCTGCCGGTAGACGGGAGTATCGCGCAATACGGGCACCTTTGCAGCAGCCCCCGCACCGCATCGTCGCGGACATTTCGGTAAGATCGAGTCAACGCCGCGATCAACTGTTCTGCGGTCGCCATGGGGGCGCATAGACCTGGGCACGCCGCCCCAAACAGTGAGGGGTCCCTGAATGCGCCACACCACGACAGGTCGCCAAGCCAACGTAGATGGATGTCACCACATGGCCGAGGTCGAATACCAGCCCGGCCGGCCCGGCGCGCTGAATTGGATGCTGCCAGCCGCGGCACTGCCCATTCCCAGCGCATCCCCCTTCCGTATTGATGGGCGGTAGTGGAGTGGTTGCCCAGACGCAACGCAAGCCACCCACGACGAAATCACCGACTCCCGTACAGGGAAGTCACTGGATGGAGAACAATCGCGATGAACAACAAGTGGCCTCAACTTGACTACCTAAGCTGGCGTGAGACTTGTTCCGCTCTGCATCTCTACCTGCAGATCGCAGGCAAGTACCGCCTGGCTCATACACCGTGGCTCAACCACTCGTGGAACGCAACCTTCTATGTCACGCCGAACGGCCTGGCATCTTCACCGATACCCGACGGCCCGGGCATCGAGATCCTGTTCCACCTTCGCGATCACATGGTCGTCGGCGCCAGCGGCAACGGGAGCAAAGTGTCATTCGCACTCGAGCCAATGACCGTCGCAGCGTTCCACGCCAGTTTTGTGAAGATGGTTTCGGACCTTGGTGGCACCCCAACCTTCAACGGTACGCCGAATGAGGTGCCCAACCCCCTGCCCTTCGCCGAAGATCACCGCCACCGCCCTTACGATCGCGACGCCGTTCAACGCTTTCATCAGGCATCGATGGCGGTCGATCGGGTCTTCAATCGATTCCGTACGTCCTTTCTCGGCAAGTCCAGCCCCGTTCATCTGTTCTGGGGCAGCTTCGACCTGGCGGTTACCCGCTTTTCGGGACGGCGCGCGCCCATCCATCCCGGTGGGATTCCCGCCTTGCCCGACGATGTTGCGCAGGAAGCCTACGACCGCGAGGTCTCGTCAGCGGGCTTCTGGCCGGGCGGCGGCGGCATCGACTATCCCGCCTTCTACGCCTACGCCTATCCATCGCCGAACGGTTACCGGGCCGCGGAAGTCCTGCCCGATGCCGCGTTCTGGCATGAAGGCATGTCTGAGTTCATCCTCCCCTACGATGCCGTGCAGTCGGCAGCCGATCCCGGCGAAGACCTCATGGCATTCCTCACCTCCACCTACCAGGCGGCCGCCAACCTGGGCGAATGGGACCGCGATCTTCTGGAATGCGCGCCCGGGCGGCCCCGTCAGGTCCGAGCCCCGGACGCGGCGGCAACAAAACGGATCCCGTCCGCCGCTAGTGAAGAGGTTGAGCGGGAAGACGGCGCATCCAAGGGACGATACCGGCTGGTCGTCGACGGAGCCGAAGCAGCGATGACCTACAGTCGGGCCGGTAAGGGGCTGATCATCATCGACCATACCGAAGTACCTGCGGCCTTGCGCGGCCGCAACATCGGCGAGCGCCTCGTCCGGCAAGCGATCGAAGATGCCCGTCGCGAAGGATTCTCCATCATTCCGTTGTGCCCGTTCGCGAAGGCGCTGATAGACCGCCATCCGGAGTGGCAGGACGTCATCCAACACTGAAAGGGCAAAGCCATGCCGCAACGCGATGCGATGTTCCCAGAGAACCAGAATGCTGCGGCTCCCAACAATCCCGTCGGGACGTAGAATCAGCACCTCGGGTGGGCGAAGAGAACTTGTCGCTCCGTGCAGACCCGATACGAGTAGCTTGATGAGATTGGTCTTGGTGGCGATTGCCACCCACCTCCGCGGTCTCCTGCTCCCCCAGCACGGCCTCGCGCTGGAATGCGCCGCGTTGCCAGCAGCAGGGGCCAGCCCGTCCCCAGAATTCCGAGAATTCCGGAATTCCGAACGGACGATGGCTCGGCTCTGGCTCAATCTCGAACCCGTAGGAGCAAATTGCGGCAAATCCGCAGGAGATATATTCCATGACAACAACGCACTACCGCTGGCAGAAAGTTGGCGAGGTTGAGGTCTTTTACCGGGAGGCCGGTCCGGCGGATGCGTCGGTCCTGCTGTTGCTCCATGGTTTCCCTTCCGCGAGCCACATGTTCCGGGACTTGATCCCGGAACTAGCCGAGCAATATCGTGTGATCGCGCCGGATCTTCCCGGCTTCGGCCAAACCAAGACGCCTTTACGTGGCGACTTCACCTACAGCTTCGATTCGCTCGCAGAGGTCATCGATGGGTTCGTCGACGCACTTGGGCTGCGCCGATATGCGATGTACATCTTCGACTATGGGGCGCCCACCGGGCTTCGCCTGGCAATGAAGCACCCTGAACGCGTCACCGCGATCATTTCGCAAAACGGTAACGCCTATGTAGACGGTTTCAGCGACGAGTGGGGGGCGTGGCAAGCCTATTGGCAAGATCCAAGCGCAACAAATCGCGAAGCGTGTCGCGCGTCGCTGTCGCCGGCGACGATTCGGAACTGGCAATATGGCACTGGCGCCGATCCGGAGCTGCTTTCACCCGACGGCTATGAGCTCGACATCGCCTATATGACGCGACCCGGCGCAGAGGAGATCCAACTGGACCTGATCCTCGACTATCGCAGCAACGTGGCGCTCTATCCAGCCTTCCAAGCCTATTTCCGGGCGCATCGCCCACCGTTAATGGCGGTATGGGGTCGTCACGATCCGGCGTTCGTGCCCGCTGGCGCATTCGCCTACCGCCGGGATCTTCCGGATGCAGAAATTCACCTGCTGGATACGGGGCACTTCGCGCTCGAGACCCATCACCGCGAGATCGCAAACCATGTCCTGGACTTCCTGGAACGCACTCTCCAATCGTGAGGGCGTACGCCAAGCTGGGCCAACTGTGAAGACTGCAAACTGCCACGCTCCCTACCCCGGACGGGGGACTGTCGTGCGCGCCCAAGCAAACCCTCTCGCGTAGCGTCCAGCCATCCAGGCGCCAGACTGTCCCCTCTCCGCCCGAGTGTTTCCCGAATCCAGACCATCCGCACCGAAAATCCTTGCCGCGAAGCCCAAAATCGGTTAAGCCGCAGGGACAAGCCGCAGGGACA
>JAHCHD010000054.1 GCA_026129915.1 Bryobacterales bacterium | reverse complement strand
TCTGAGCCGAATCCCTTCGTACGATGCCGATAAACGATCTCATCCTGATGGAGCACGATGAGTTCGACGTCAGCCTGCGAGGCGATGGAGGCCCGAAAGAGGATGTCATCGAGGGTCGCCCAGGGGATAGGCTGCTGGGCGAACAGTAAGGCTGGCAGCAGGAGGGCAATCATCCCGAGCCGGACTGACACACGCGCGAGCATACGGCGGCTGATAGGACCCTGTGGTTGCTCCCAACTACAATCTGCTCTTCGCATGCATGCGGAAGGATTCAGGCGTGCCCAAAGCCCCATGCCTTCCGGATGGAACTCGTAATCCACCGGCAGTCCCACCCGCTTAGGCGCCCTTGCGAGTAAGCGGGCGCGCCTTCTTGCCGACGCTGAAGGTAGCCTCCGCGAAGGAGCCCTCCACGATTTCGTTCTGCTCATGCAGATGACGCTTGTAGGAGCCGGTGGCGGGGCTGGCACTGGGCTTGCGCCCCACGTAATAGACCTGCCGTCCGCTATCGGCGAGCATCGGGTCCAGCCGCTCCTGCACAAATCGCCATGCGCCCATGTTACGCGGTTCCTCCTGCACCCACACCACCTCGGCGTTCAGCGGATAGCGGTGGATGACGTCGCGAATTTGAGATTCCGGGAAGGGGTGGATCTGCTCAAGGCGCACAATTGCGACGTTGTCGAGACCCAGTTCCTTGCGGCGGGCGGCTAACTCGTAGTAGATCTTGCCCGTGCAGATAAGGATGCGTCGCACTTTGTCTGCCGGAATGGGTTCTACCTCACCAATGGTTTCCCGGAATGAGCCTCCTGAGAAATCTTCGAGCCCCGAAACCGCTTGCGGGTGCCGCAAGAGACTCTTGGGGGTGAAGATGACCAGAGGGCAATTCATGCTGCCGCCCTGCCGTCCACCGTACATCTGGCGGCGCAACACGTGGAAGTACTGTGCTGGCGTGGAGCAGTTCACCACCTGCATGTTGTCTTCGGCGCACAGAATCAGGAAGCGTTCGATACGGGCGCTGGAATGCTCAGGACCCTGACCTTCGTAGCCGTGCGGCAGCAGCATCACCAGTCCGCTGGGCTGGCCCCACTTCTGCATGGAGCAGGAGATGAACTGGTCGATCATGATCTGGGCACCGTTGAAGAAGTCGCCGAACTGGGCTTCCCATAGCGTAAGCGTGAGGGGGTCGCCGATGGAGTAGCCGAACTCGAAGCCCAGCACCGCGTACTCGCTCAGCGAACTGTCGAAGACGTGGAAGGGAGCCTGGTCCGGGGTAAGGTGCTGCAGCGGAATGTACTCGTAGTTGGTCTCGGCGTCCACCAGAATCAGATGACGCTGGCTGAAGGTGCCCCTGCCGCTGTCCTGCCCGCTGAGGCGAACGGGGGTGCCCTCTATCACCAGGGAGCCAAAGGCGAGGGCTTCGGCAGTGGCCCAGTCGATGGTGAACCCGGTCTGGAAGATCTCCTCGCGACGGAAGACAAACTTGCGCAGCTTCGGATGCAGATGGAAGTCCTCGGGCAGACGGGTAAGGCCTTGCACAACGGTTTCCACCGTCTCGCGATCCACTGAGGTGCGTGGCACCTCATGCGGCGCTTCTTCCACGGCAGCAAGGCTGTCCGCGGAGAGCGGCGCGACGTTCTTCTGCTGCGCGTTCTGGAAGGCTTCTTCCAGGCGCTGAAGCAGCCGCTTGCGCGTCTGCTCTACCTGTTCGCCGGTAAGCAAACCTTCCCTGACGAGTTGCGCACCATAGAGCTTGGCCACCCCAGGATGCTCCTTGATCTTGCGATAGAGGATGGGCTGGGTGTAGCTGGGATCATCGCTTTCGTTGTGGCCGTGGCGGCGGAAGCAGAACATGTCGATAACGACATCCTTCTTGAATTCCTGCCGGAAAGCGAAGGCGATGTTCAACGTGCGCAGTGCGGCGTCAGGATCGTCGCCGTTGACATGGAAGATCGGCGCCTGCACCATGCGCGCAACGTCGGTGCAGTAGGGCGTCGAGCGCGATTCGTGAGGGTTGGTGGTGAAGCCAATCTGGTTATTGATGATCAGGTGTACCGTGCCGCCGGTGGTGTAGCCGGGCAACTGCGAAAGGTTCAGAGTTTCCGCCACTACTCCCTGACCCGCGAAGGCGGCGTCGCCGTGGATGAGCACGGGAATTACGCGGGCGCGCTCCGTGTCGCCAAGGCGGTCCTGCTTTGGCCGCACGATACCTTCCACAACGGGATCCACCGCTTCCAGGTGGCTTGGATTGGGTGCGATGGAGACCACGATGTCACGTCCGGATGCCGTACGCCGGACACCGGAAGAACCAAGGTGGTACTTCACGTCTCCGGAACCCTGCATGCTCTCGGGGTCAGGGTCGCCCTCAAACGCGCTGAAGATCTTCTCGAGGGGCTTACCTACGATGTTGGCGAGGGCGTTTAGGCGGCCGCGGTGGGCCATGCCGATGACAACCTCGTGAACGTTCGTGCCGGCGGAGACATCGAGCAGGTGACCGAGGATGGCGATGGCTGTCTCAGCGCCCTCGAGCGAAAAGCGCTTCTGGCCCACAAAGCGATTGTGGAGGAAATGCTCAAACTCCTCGGCCTGCGTCAGCCGCTCCAGAGTACGTAAGCGGACGTCGGTGGGGAGCGCGCCGTAAGCGGCGTCTGGCTCAATGTGCTGCTGAATCCAGGCCTTCTGTTCGGGGACCTGGATGTTCATGTACTCGCACCCAATGCGCCCACAGTACGCTCGATTGAGCATGCCCATGATTTCGCGCAAGGTGCGAAAGGTGGGCTGGTCTTCCCCTTCGCGCTGGCCCAGGGTGCCGGTAAGGAACTGGCGGTCGAAGTCCCAAATGGTAAGGCCATACGTGGCGGGGTCAAGTTCCGGGTGCGAAGCCGGGGCGTCGTTGAGCGGGTCAAGGTCAGCAATCAAGTGCCCTCGTACGCGGTAGGCGTTGATCAACTGGAGGACCGCGGCCTGCTTGACGATATCGCTCTCGCGGCTTCCCCCCCCGCTTGCGGACGGTGCGCCCTGGCGGTCGCGGGCCCAGCGGACGGGGCGCGTGGGGACATTAAGGTCAGTGAATATCTGGTCGTAAAAGCCGTGCTCGCCCTGCAGGAATTCGTGCACCTGGCCCAGGAACATGCCGCTCTCGGCGCCCTGGATGATGCGATGGTCGTAGGTGCAGGTCATCGTCATCACCTTGCTAAGGCCAAGTTGCGCGATGACGTCGGCGGATGCGCCTTGCCATTCCGGGGGATAGTCAATGGAACCCGTGGCAATGATGGCGCCCTGATACATCATCAGGCGGGGAATAGAGCCAATCGTGCCCACGGTCCCAGGATTGGTGAGCGAGATGGTGGTGCCCACGAAGTCGTCCACGGTTAGCTTGCCCGTGCGGCTCCGCTTCACCATGTCGGCGAAGGCACGCAGATAGCCCTCGAAGTTCATCTCGCCGGCATTCTTCAGGTTGGGGACCAGCAGCGACCGCTTCCCATCCTTGCCCTCCACATCCACGGCGATACCGAGGTTGATCTGCGGCCGCACTACCCGGTTGGGAACGCCGTCAATCACGGCATAGGCATGGTTAAGCGTCGGGGTCTTCTTCAGCGCCTGGACAATGGCCCAGCCGATGAGGTGGGTATAGGACACCTTCGCGCGGCCGTGGAGTACCTGGTGCTGGTTGATGAAATAGCGGTTCTCGTCGATCACCTTCACCGGCACGGCGCGTTGCGACGTGGCAGTGGGAACCGAGAGGCTCTGGTCCATGTTGGCGGCAATCTTGCCGGCCACCCCAACGATGGGCTGCAATTCTTCATGGGCCGCTGGCTTAAAGGCGGGCTGCGCAGGCGGAGGGGGGGCTGCGGGAGCGCCATTGCTCTTCACGGCCACGGCGTCAGGGCGGGCTGCCACGATTGCCGAGCCGCCATTGGCGTAGCCGCCATTGCCCGCGACACGCGCAGCCGCCGGTTCACCGAACTCGGCGTTGCGAAAGACTTCACGCCAGGCATCGTCGATGCCCGTCTGGCCATTCTGATACTCACTGAACATTTCTTCGGCCAGCCAGCTATTGATGCCAAGGGGCGCGTCAGACTCTTTTGCCATTGAAAGGATTACCGTCCAGAAAAGTGCGAGTTCACTCTATAATAGCGTTTCCCGGCTTAGTCCTCAGAGCGCATAGAAGCACAAGCGACCTGCCATTCAAGGTGCCACGCAGGGCCAAAGCGCTTGGATTACGCTAGAAAGACACGCCCTTTTGGATGGAGGTCCCGCCACTGAAGATGCGCGTTTTGCTGTTTTCCGATATCCACAACGACACCGGATCCTTGCGGCGCCTGGCGGAAACCGAAGCCGAATGGTATGTCTGCGCCGGGGACCTGGTGAGTTGGGCGCGCGGTTTGGATGCGTGCGGCGAAATTCTGCGGCCGCTGGGCGAGCGGTTGCTGGTGCTGCCCGGAAATCATGAGGACGCCACCGCGATCGCAGCGTTTGCCGGGCGCTTCGGGTTTCAGGCGGTACACGGGAAATCAGTGGAACTGGGCGGGGTGCGCTTCGGCTTTCTGGGCTACTCCAACCCCACGCCCTTTGATACGCCCGGCGAGTATACCGAGGAGGAGATAGCACGTCACTTGGAGGCGCTGCGTAAGCCCGCCCCGGAAGTCCTGGTTTGCCACTGTCCGCCACACGGGACCGCGCTCGACCGGATGCGCAATGGGCAGCACGCGGGAAGCACCGCCATCCGCAAGTTTGTTGACGAAATCCAGCCCCGCTGGTTCTTCAGCGGCCACATTCACGAGACGGAAGGGGTGACCGAGACGATAGGCGTCACCACCGGACACAACCCAGGCAAGCGAGGGTACCTGCTCACCCTTCCATGAGGCTGGTTACAGGCAGCGAAGCTGCCGCCAGGCATCGGCTCGCTCTGCCACTCCGTGGCCCGCCGTGCCATACTGCGAATACCGGATCGACTATGCAAGATTCGGGAACCACCAAGGGAGAACTGAACCAGGATGAGAAGCGATTGGGTGGCAAAGCGGGAAGGCGACGCCGTGCGGACGCAGATGTTCTATGCGCGGCAGGGCAGGATCACCGAAGAGATGGCCTATGTGGCCCAACGCGAGGGGCTGGAGCCGGAACTTGTTCGCAGTGAAGTGGCGCGCGGGCGCATGATCATCCCCGCCAATATCCGACACACCAACCTGGAACCGATGTGCATTGGGGTGGCCTCGCGATGCAAGATCAACGCCAACATCGGCAACTCCGCCACTACCTCCAACATTGACGACGAACTGGAGAAGCTCCGCTATTCGGTGAAGTACTACGCCGACACCGTGATGGATCTTTCCACCGGTGGCGACATTCCGCGCATCCGCAGGGCAATCATCAGTAACTCACCCGTGCCCATCGGGACGGTGCCCATCTACGAGGGACTTTCGCGCGTCCGCAGGATTGAGGACCTCACTGCCGAGATCATGCTGGAGGTGATCGAGGAACAGGCGCAGCAAGGTGTGGATTACATGACCATCCATGCCGGGGTGCTCATCCAGTATGTGCCGATGGCCGCCAAGCGCGTTACTGGCATCGTCAGCCGCGGCGGCAGCATTCTGGCCGAATGGATGGTGAAGAACCACAAGCAGAACTTCCTCTACGAGCGTTTCGAGGATATTTGCAAGATCCTGCGGAAGTACGACGTGAGCTTTTCGCTTGGCGACGGGTTGCGCCCAGGCAGCCTCGCCGACGCTTCGGACGAGGCGCAGTTCGCTGAGCTGAAGACGCTGGGCGAGCTCACCAAAGTGGCTTGGGATTATGACGTGCAGGTGATGATCGAGGGCCCTGGCCACGTGCCGATGGACCAGATCCAGTTGCAGGTGGACAAGGAGAACGAACTCTGCCACGAAGCGCCCTTCTACACTCTGGGGCCGCTGGTTACCGATATTGCGCCGGGCTACGACCACATCACGTCGGCCATTGGCGCGGCGATGATCGGCTGGTATGGCGCATCTATGCTCTGCTATGTGACGCCGAAGGAACACCTGGGCCTGCCGAACAAGGAAGACGTGAAGGCAGGGCTGATTGCCTACAAGATTGCTGCCCATGCGGCGGATGTGGCGCGTAAACGCCCCGGCGCCCGCGACCGCGATGATGCCCTCAGCCGGGCCCGGTTCAACTTCGACTGGAAACAGCAGTTTGCCCTGTCGATTGACCCGGAAACCGCCGAAGCGATGCACGACGAAACGCTGCCGGATGAGGCCTACAAGGACGCCCGATTCTGCAGCATGTGCGGGCCGAAGTTCTGCTCAATGAACATCTCGGAGAAGGCAACCGTCATTGACGAGGCCACCGCGGCGAAGGTGGCGGAGAACTCCCCGCAGCCAGGTGAGGCACTGGTGCAGATCGGGTAGTAGGGACAATCTTCGAAGGTTGGAATCTTGCTGTCAGTACGCCTGGGGCAAGATTCCTTCCTAGTTGCACGATCTCATTCGGCAAGGCACGCACGCATAACCGTTGCATGTTCACTCTCAAGAAACAGGGCGTGTGCGGATCCGGTCGCGGCCAATCACGGTGACGTGTCCGTTCCAAGGAATTTCTTGCGAGAACGCCGATGCTAACCGGGCCAGGAAATGTTCCGAGTTACTGTCGGCAACACGCATCAGGATGACCCCGCATGATTCCGGAAGCCCGGAGCGCACAGCCAACTCGCCAAGGTCCTTGTCGAGTGTGAGAAGCACGGCAGAACGCCGAATTGCCATCTCCAGCACCTCAACATCGCTAGCTCCTGGTGCGGTTTCGGCAATCCACCCTACCGAATGCCCAAGCCCGCACAGGAAACCGACGGCGAAGCCAGGGAAATTCTCATCGGCCAGCAGGTTCATGCGGTCTTCAGAGGGTAGACGCATTCCTCGTGCAAGAGGGCGCTCGCATATTTCAGGCACGCCTCCACATCCCCTGGTTGTAGGGTGGGGTAGTTTTCGAGGATCTGCAACGGATTCCAACCGCTAGCCAACAGGTCAATGACCAGTTCCACGGAAATGCGCGTGCCTCTCACGATCGGCTTTCCAGACAGGATCGCCGGGTCAATCGTTATGCGGTTCAACTCTGCCATCGCTATGATTCTATCGGTTTTCTGAAGCAGGGTCTCTTAGCCGGCAGAAAACCTGGCAGGTTCCGCCAAACGGATCAGCGTCTAGCGCCTACCGGTTGCGGCTGGCGCCCTGGCCGGCTGCTTCCGCTTCCCGGGCAGCCTTCAGATATTCCTTCACGTAGTTCTGGAGGCGCAGGGGCACTTCGTCGCGGCTCATCTCGCCGCCGGTGTCGCGATGGGTGGCGCGGACGTTGCGCAGCGCTGTGGTGAGCGACTGCTCCTTCTGCGCTTCCACTTCCACCTTCATCTCGCCCTTCACCTGCTCAGAGCGCTGGCCGAGGATTTCGGCAATCTGACCCATCGCTTCCAACTGGCGCGCGGCGGCGAGATCCTTGGCTCCGTCCTCGGCGCCCACGCTGGCTGGGGAGTCAGAAGCAGCTTCATTTGATCCCGCGTTCTGCTTGCCCATGTCCTGCGCCTGCTGGCCGCCCATTCCATCTTTGGCGTTCTCGCTGCCCTGCGGGTTGTCGGATTTCTGGTTGCCTTCGCGGTCGCTGGTGTCGTCGGATCCATCACCCTTCTGCTCACCCGCATTCTGAGCCTGCTGCTGGTTCCCCTTTTCCCCGCGCTGCTCCATGGAGTCGTTCTGCCGGTTGGCGAACTTGTCCATCATGTTGTTCATGGCCTGCTGGAACTTGTCGAAAAGGCTGTCGTTGTTCTTGGCCTGATTCTTGTCGCCTTCGCCACGTTCCGCCCCATCTTTGCTGCCGCCCTGCTGCCGTCGCGGGTCGGCAGCCATCTCGTTGCGCATGTCCATGGTGGAATCGGTGGGCAGGTTGCCCTCTTCCGAACCTTCACCAGGCTGCGAGTCGCTTACGTTGATGCCGGTAACCGGCGGCATGTCGTTGTACGTGCCGTCGAGGCGTTCACGTGAAGGGTCGTAGTCCGGGTTGTAGTCCTCGATCGGCGAACGCTTGCGTTCGGGTTCCGGACGGTAACGATCATTGTCAGCGAGCAGCGCTGGCGGGCCATCTTCGTTGTCGATGAAGGGAATGCGCAAGGAGGCCAATTGGTCGCGCAGGTCGAGACTTTCACTCTGGAAGTAGCGGTACCCGAAAAGCGCGAATGCGGCGGTACACACAAGCAGAGCCACCAGATGAACACGCCCCAGATGGAGCGGGAAGGCATCATGCACCGTGTTGCTCCGCAGCACTTCCACGGCATCCTGCTGCTGGCGTTCAATCAGCGGACCCAGGTGAGCCAGACGCGCATCGCTCATCAACTGCGACTGCTCGTAGTGGCAGGCGGTAGATAGGGTGTCAGGCAGCCCCCAGGTCCGGTCAAGCTCCTGCGCGGTGCGATAGACGTCCAGCCATTGCGTGCGTAACCGCCACGCGAGGAAAACCGTTCCAGCCCCTGCCAGCAGGACTACAGCCACGGCTGAAAGTACCTGAGCGCCCGCCAGCAAGAGAACGCACAACAGTGCCGCCACAACGGCGAGGGCCGAGCCCATCTCGGCCAGGAAGATGCCGATGAAGCGGCGGCGGCGCGCCTTTAGGAGAGTTGCATGCAGAAGGCTGTGGGTATCCAAACTGTTGTCCGTCCGAGATGGGCCTGTTCTTCCATTGTAGCGCCTGCACCGGAGCACCCGTGATACCCCCTGGAATGGCCGGCTGGCGCAGAGAAGCGATATAGTGGGAACGCGATTTCAGTGTTTCCGGCAAGGATCTCCTCAACATGTCCAGACTATCCTCCGCGTTCATGTCCTGCTTCCTGACCGTGCTTGTGGCCATACTCGGAGGCTGTTCGCGCGAACCTGGCGACTGGATGCCGCTGTTTGACGGCACCACCCTGCAGGGCTGGCGCGCCAACGAGAACGCCTCCACTTTCCGCGTGGAAGAGGGCGCCATCGTGGCTAGCGGTCCCCGGTCGCACCTCTTCTACGAAGGCTCAGTGCATGGCGCGGACTTCAAGAACTTCGAGTTTGAAGCGGAAGTGATGTCCCTGCCCGGAGCGAATTCCGGAGTCTATTTCCACACGTCTTTCCAGGACCAGGGATGGCCTTCCCAGGGCTTCGAAGTGCAGGTGAACAACTCGCACGTGGGCGAGGGCAACTATCGCGAACGGAAGAAGACCGGGTCGCTTTATGGCATACGAAACCAATACAAGAGCATCGTTCAGGACAATGAGTGGTTCAAGCTGCGCATCCTGGTGGAGGACCGCCGTGTGCGCGTGTGGGTGAACGACACGGCGACCGTGGACTACGTGGAACCACTGCCGCCCGTGGAACAGCCGGGCGACGCCGCGGGACGCAAGCTGGGGCATGGCACGTTTGCGCTGCAGGGCCACGACCCAGGATCTACAGCCCGCTTCCGCAACCTGCGGGTGCGCACGCTGCCCGCTACTCTAAGGACGCCGGAAGAGATGCTGCCGAAGGCAGACGACACCTACCGCAAAATTCTGGAACTCAGCCGCGCCAATGTGCCGCTGGTGGACTTTCATACACACCTCAAGGGCACCCTTACGCTGGAGCAAGCCCTCGCGAAGTCCCGCGCTGACGGCATTTATCTGGGCCTGGCCGTGAACGGCGGCAAGGGGTTTCCCATCGAAACCGACGCGGGCGTGGAAGCCTTCCGTAAGAGCATGGAAGGACAACCCGTGTTTATCGCCATGCAGGCGGAAGGGCGCGAGTGGCTTCAATTGTTCAGCCCCGAGGCCGCGGCGAAGTTTGACTATGTGTTCACTGACTCCATGACATGGACAGACAAGAACGGCAAGCGAATGCGACTGTGGGTGAAGGATGAGGTGGGCGAGATCCCGAATCCCGACGCCTTCATGGAAACGCTGGTGGAGCGCACGGAGGGGATTCTGCGCACGGAACCCATCGACATCTATGTGAACCCCACTTTCCTGCCAGCCGTGATCTCAAGCGATTACGAAAAGCTTTGGACCGACGCCCGGATCCGCCGAGTGGTGTCGGCCGCCAAGGAAGGCCAGGTGGCCATTGAGATCAACAACCGATACCAAATCCCCAGCGAGCGTTTTCTGCGCATAGCCAAGGACGAAGGCATCCTGTTCACCTGTGGCACCAACAATGGGGGCGCGGATGACCTGGGCCGGATGGAGTACAGCCTGGAGATGATCGACAAGCTGGAACTGAAGTGGCAACACTTCTGGGTGCCGGGCGTGTATGGCGACAAAGCCGTGCTGCGGAAGCCGTGGCCGAAGTAGGGTTGCTTGGCCCTCACGGCGCTTCCGTGATAGTGTCTCCGATACCATGACTGCACTCAGCCGCCGGTCGTTCCTGCAAGCCGCCGCCGCGCCCGCCGTGGTTTCGCGGAGGCCGCGCTATAACCTGCTCTTCCTGATGAGCGACCAGCACCAGAAGGCGGCCGCCGGGTGCTATGGAAACCGCGAGGTGAAGACACCGCGCATCGACGCGCTGGCCGCGGATTCGGTGCGCTTCACCGGGACCTACTGCCCCTCGCCGGTCTGCGTACCCTCGCGCGGCTCACTCATCACTGGCCTTTACGCGCACAAGCATGGCGCCAGGATTCTGCAGGACGCGCTGCCGGCCGACATCCCCACCATTGGCCACTACTTCGCCGAACGCGGCTATTCCACAGGCGCCATCGGCAAGATGCACTTCGTCGACGAGACTCGGAAACACGGATTCGCGCACCGGCTGAACGAACAGGACTTCCGCAGGCAGATGCCACCCGACGCCAATCGTCGGATGCGGGAATTGCTGGGCGACACCGGCGGCATCGACGGCTTGGGCATCGACCTAGGCCCGGAGTATTTCGACGACAACTGGTTCGCCGATCAAGCCGTGCAGTTTCTGCGTGCCCATCGCGACAAACCCTTCTGCCTGTGGGCCTCCTTCCTGCACCCGCACACGCCCTTCCGGCCCATGAAGCGCTACTTCGATATGTACACGCCGGAGTCGCTCACTCTTCCCAAGCGTCCGGCCAACGACCTGGAGGGCGGCTTCGAGGGTCACCTGATTCGGGCCAAAGAACGCGGGTGGTACCAACAGCCGGACGACGAAGCACGCGTCTCCGTGGCGGGCTACTACGGCAACATCAGCCAGATGGACGCGAACCTGGGCACGGTCTACGACGCCCTGCGCGAACTGGGCCTCGATAAGAATACGGTGGTGGTATACACCTCAGACCATGGCGAGATGGCCAGCGCCCATCGCAGCTACACCAAGCACAACATGTTTGAGGAATCGGTGGCGGTGCCACTGATGATTTCCGTGCCTGACGGTCCGCGCGGGCTGCGCCACGAGTTCATTGAGCAGATTGACCTCTTCCCGACGCTCGCCGAGCTTTGCGGACTGGATGCGGTGAAAGGACTGCACGGCCGCAGCTTCACCAACCTGATGGAAGGCGGTAGCTACACGCGGCGGGAATTCGTCTACAGCGAGTACTGGTTCTGCCGCACCGTGTTTACCAGGGACAACCGCTATGTGGGCAAACCGCCCCTGCTGATGGTGCGTACGGATCGTTACAAACTGAACTACCTCTCCTGGGCGCGTTGCGAACTCTACGACCTCCAAACAGACCCCGGCGAGTTCACCAACCGCATCGATGACCCCTCGCTGCAGGATGTCCGACGCGAACTCACCCGCATCGCCGAACGGCAACTAGCGCTGGCGTAGAGCACAGGGTTTCCGCGCGGAAGCCCTGTGCAGTTCCTCCCCGGGCCCTTGTTTATGTTGTGCGCGACGAGGGCCGCGTGATCGCGCACCATGCGCTAGCGCCGGGAGCCGTCGCGGCGGGCATGATGAAGTTGTGGGGTAGGACACGGTGGCTCCGCCAGGCGGTGCAACGCGCGCAACACTGCGCCTGCTCGAAAGCCGCTTCCAACCGTTTGGTTTAGCCTGGCGCTTGTCACGAGGACCGATCCTGCAGACATCTACAGACGGCTTTGAGCGATGCGACGGTGGGGCGGGTGGGAGTGCTGTGTGAATTGCCTCCTTCCCCGTGATTCAAGTCCGGACCATCGCATTCCGATGGCATTCCAACCAAGTCCGGTTGCCGGAGATGGTGATAGTTCACGCACCCGTCTGTGCAGGTTCCGCTACAATCCCCGGCCAGGGGAGATTCCAGCTGCTGGCACTTTGTGATTCCTGTGCGAAGCTTAGGATGTTCCGAATGGTGGTTGACCGGATGACTCACCATTGCGGTTGGCAACAGCGGCGCCCAGGGATTCGTTCATGGAGCCTTGGCGATAGCCCTGCAGATCGATGGTGACGAAATTGAAGCCAAGGCCCTTGAAGATTCGGGTGAACTCGGCTGCCATCTCGAGATTGAGTGCGCGCTCCATCTCGTCCCTGGCTATCTCGATGCGGGCGAGGTCTCCGTGGTGCCGGACGCGGAACTGCCGGAAGCCAAGAGACTTCAGGGCTTCCTCCCCGGTCTCCACCTGCTTCACATTTTCCGGGGTCACCTGCATGCCATAGGCGATGCGTGAACTCAGGCAGGCGGCGGCGGGACGGTTCCAGGTGGGCAGAGCCGCCATTCTCGATAGCTCACGAATCTCCGCTTTGGTAAGGTCTGCATTCACCAGCGGCGCTTCCACCTGGTGGATCTTTGCAGCCTTCTGGCCGGGGCGATAGTCGCCCAGGTCGTCCTTGTTCACCCCGTACACAATGTGGTGGATACCCAATTCCTGCCCGAACGCTTCCATCTGAACAAAGAGTTCATCCTTGCAGTGGAAGCAGCGGTCGCCATCATTCCGGGCGTAATTGGGGTTTTCGAACTCGGTGGTGTAGATCACTTCGTAGCGGATACCGAACTGTTCCGCGAAGTCGCGTGCGTCGCGCTTGTGGCTGTCGGGAATCGAGAAAGAATCGGCCAGCACCGCCACAGCGTTATGGCCCAAGGCCTGCTGCGCCGCCCACGCCAGGTATGCAGAATCCGTGCCGCCCGAGTAAGCCACCAAGACACTGCCGAGAGTGCGCAGGTGCGCGAACAGGGCTTCCTGCTTTGCCAGCAGCGTTTCGGCATCGGGCAAGGCGGGGGTCGGCCCCAGAGTCACCAGCGAAGACATAACCCAATTCTATCCCCATCGGAACAGGCAAAGGGGGCGAAGTGACTGGTTGCAGTAAGATGGTGAACGCGACTGGCTTCCATCAGGCCAGTGAGCACGGAGACCTTATACCCATGCTAAGCCTTGGTTTTGTTACCGCTATCCTTCCTGATTTAACTTTGGCTGAAGTGGCCAGTTTTGCCAAAGAGTCTGGTTACTCGGCCATTGAAGTGATGTGCTGGCCCCCCGGCAAAGCCGAACGGCGCTACGCGGGCGTCACGCACATCGATGTAGTGGATTTTGGCGAGGACGACGCCAAGCGAGTCCACGACACGCTGGCTTCCACGGGCGTCACCATCAGCGGACTTGGCTACTATCCCAACCCGCTTGTGGCTGACGTCGCGGAATCCCAGGTCTACACCGATCACATCCGTCGCGTGATTGTCGCTGCGAAACTGCTGGGCGTGCCGGTGGTGAACACCTTCGTCGGACGCGATCCCGTGAAAAGCGTTGACGAAAACTGGCCTCGTTTTCTGGAGGTGTGGAAGCCGCTGATTGCCTTTGCCGACGACAGCGGCATTAAGATCGGCATCGAGAATTGTCCGATGAGCTTTACGCGCGACGAGTGGCCTGGGGGCAAGAACCTGGCGGCATCACCTGCCATCTGGCGTCGCATGTTCAACGATATTCCCAGCGCATGCTTCGGGCTAAATTTCGACCCGTCGCACTTCATCTTCCAGCACATGGACTACTGCAAAGCAATGCGGGAGTTCGCGCCGCGCCTTCATCACGTCCATGCGAAAGACGTTCGTGTTGACCGGGAGAAGCTCGACGAAGTGGGCATCCTGGCGTTCCCAAACCAGTACCACACCCCGAAACTCCCCGGCCTGGGCGACGTGAACTGGAGCAAGTTCTTTTCCACCCTTACAGAAACGGGCTACCACGGCGCAGTCTGCGTGGAAGTGGAGGACCGCGCCTTTGAAGGTTCGCTCGACAACCGCAAGGCCTCGCTGCGCCAGAGCTTTAACTACCTGAAGCAGTTCGTACCCTAGATCCATCACGCCAACTGTAGACTGAAGGTATTCAGGAGCCCAGCCGTTATGAATTTTACTTACGAAGACGTGGCGAAGATGATCGACCACTCGCTGCTGAACCCCACGCTCACCTGGTTAGACCTCGAAAAGGGTTGTCTGATCGCGCGTGAATACCAGGTGGCCAGCGTCTGCATTGCGCCGTTTGCTCTGAAGCACTGTGTGGAGATTCTCGCGGGCAGCACCGTGAAACCCAGCACCACCATTGGCTTTCCTCATGGCTGCCACAAGAGTGAAATCAAGTTCACCGAAGCCATGGCTGCAATCGATGACGGTGCAATGGAACTCGACATGGTGGTGAACATCAGCAAGGTGCTGAGCGGCGACTGGGAGTACGTGCGTCACGACATTCACAATGTGGTGCACCACTCACAGCAGCGTGGTGCCAAGGTGAAGGTGATCTTTGAGAATTGCTATCTCACCGACGAACAGAAGGTGCGCCTCTGTGAGATCTGTGGCGAGATTGGTGTGGACTGGGTGAAGACCTCCACGGGATACGGGACCGGTGGCGCCACGGACGCAGACCTCATTCTGATGCGTAAGCACTCTCCTGGCAACGTCCAAGTGAAAGCCGCGGGCGGGGTCCGCACGCTGGACCGCTTGCTGGAGGTGCGTGCTCTGGGCGTTACGCGCTGCGGCGCCACGCAGACGGTAGCGATGCTGGAAGACGCGAAACAGCGCTTGGGCATGGTGGCCGGGCACAACGCGCCCGCGGAAGCCGCGCCGGGCATGTACTAGCGCCGGTAGTCTCCTGACTTTCCGCCGGTTTTCTCAAGCAGGAAGACCTCGCGAATTTCGATTGCCTTCGACATCGCTTTGGTCATGTCGTAGATGGTGAGCGCGGCGATGGCGGCGGCCGTAAGCGCCTCCATCTCTACCCCGGTTTGGGCCTGCGTACGCACTTCGGTTTCAATGCGCAGCCCTTCCGCTTCCATGTGAATACGCACATCGGCGTAAGACAGCGGAAGCGCGTGACAGAGGGGGATGAGGTCCGCGGTGCGCTTGGCGGCCTGAATGCCGGCGATGCGCGCTACCTCCAATGGGTTGCCCTTTGGATTCTGAGGCAGGGCATCGATCACCTCCCGCGCCATAGCCACGAAGGCATGCGCCCGCGCCATGCGGACACTGGGCTGCTTGCCGCCTACATCCACCATATGCGCACTGCCGGTGTCATCGTAGTGGGAAAGCCTTGAGGTTTCACTCATATGCTACGCGCTTGCCCCGCTAGTTCGACTTCGACTTCAGGATGGTAGCAATCCATTCGCCAGCCTCGTAATCGCCACGATCCGCCTCCACTACCAGAAAGCAATCGCAGCGCGCCATGGTGGGCACGTCGCTGGACCCTTTCCAAAGGAGTGGCGTGACGCTGAATCCATCACGATTCCACAAGCCGCGCGAACAGATCGCGTGAGCTGGGTTTCTCGTGCAGCGGCTTGGTGAGCCGGCCGCGCAGCAGAGGCAACCGGGTTTCAGGAACGCCAGAAAGCAGTTCCACCACGCCCCTGGCAAAGATCTCAAAGGTGATCATCGTGGAGCCTGGATTTCCGGGTAAGCCGCAGAAGAACCGGTCCTTCACCTTACCGAAGACGAAGGGCTGTCCGGGGCGGATGGCGACACGGGTGATGAAGAACTCGGCACCAAATTCAGCGAGGACGGTCTCTACCAGATCGTACTTCCCCGCCGAGACCCCACCGCTGAACAGTAGCAGATCGTGCTTCAGTGCTTCCTGAATGGCTAGGCGCAAGGCCTCCGGGGTGTCTGGCACAATGGGGAAAACCACGGGGTTGCCGCCGGATTTTCGCACCTGTGTCGCCAGCACCCAGGCATTGGAATTGCGAACCTGCGCTTCATTGGGCACTTGGCTAATGGGAACCACCTCGTCGCCAGTGCTTAGAATGGCCACGGAAGGTTTTCGAAACACCTGCACCTGGGTATAGCCAAAGGTGGCAAGGAGCCCAATTTCCGAATAGCCAAGGCGATGACCGGGGTGCAGGACGATCTCGCCGCGTCGCACCTCGTGGCCCTGCTCGTTGATCGCGGTTCCAGGCTCCACTTCATCCTGCACGTAAACGACGCCACCCTCCCGGCGCGTGCGTTCCACCATCACTACGGCATCAGCACCCACTGGGATTGGCGCGCCTGTCATGATCTCAACGGCTTGGCGCGGGCCAACTTCCTGCGTAGGTTCATTGCCGGCACGCAACTCGCCAATCACTTCGAGAGCGCCGGGCACCTCCGCCGCGCGGATCGCATAGCCGTCGCGCAGGCTCTTATCCACCGGGGGATAGTCACGGTCGCCTGCCACCGCCTGGGCCAGGATGCGGCCGGAAACCTCCATTAACGGCAAAGTCTCCACGCGCGGAACGGGGTAGGCAGCCTGCACCTTACGGGCAATCAACTGCCTGGCTTCTTGAAAGGGTGTGGCGTTCACAGGATTCCATTCTATTGCAGCAGCGCGGAATTCACAGCAAACAGGCAGAACCGCGGAACCAAGCCTGTTGCGGGCAGCGCGTCGCCAATGGCTAGTGGACAGAGGTTGTCACGCGAAAGTTCACCCAGTCGCCTTGGGCGGAATGATAGATTCGCGTAACGCCCGGAGTGGCGCCCAATGCCCGATGGATCACGTCCTGCTCTTCCCGCAGAATGCCGCTAAGAATCAGGCGTCCGTGCGGCTGCAGAGCAGCGAAGAGATCCTCCAATAAATTGAGAATGAGCGTGGCATTCAAATTGGCCAGGACGAGGTGAAAGCGCCGAGGCCGCACGGCTTCAATCGAACCAAGGTACAGAGAGTGTGGCGCCGCCTGATTCCGCAGATACTCGCCAGCCGCCTCGATGGCTACGGGGTCTGTATCACATCCCACAAGGGTTTCGGCGCCAAGCAGATGGCAGGCATTCAGCAGGATACCGCTGCCAGTTCCGACATCCAGTACGCTTGCACCTTCCACCGCGGTGTGTTCGAGTGCGGAGAGACCAAGTTGAGTACTTTCGTGCGCTCCGGAACCGAAGCCTTGGCCAGCGGGCATGGGAATGAAAATCCGGCCCTCGGGAACGGCTACATCGCTATGCCAGTCAGGCGCCAGGAAAAAGCGGTCCCCCACCGCCACCGGCTGCCACTGCGCCCGCGCGTGGGCTACCCAATCGCGTTCGTCCGCCGGCTCAATGGAGGCGTTTGCCTCCGGGAACCGCCCGGCCAAGGATTCCGCGTCGCGCCTATTGGCAACGTAGGCTTCCAACAAAACAAGCCCATCAGCCCCGCCCGACTCCGTTATGCCAAGGACTCCGGCCTCGTAGAGTTCCGCCACTACGAAATCCGCTTCCGTAGCGCTCACTTCCAGACGTAACACGTTCATGCTACTGAGTATGCGGCACTGCACTCGGTAGCGGCCACTCGGGCCCTAATTGATCTTCACCAGAGTGCCGGTGATGGTAACGCCCATCGCATTAAGCACAATCTTGCCGCTACCCGCCTGAATCGTAATCTGGGTTCCCGCCTTGATGGTCATATTCATGCCGGCTTCGATAGTGACGTTCTTGCCACCCTTCATATCGAAATTCCCCTTGGCCTCTTCCTTGATATCTCCCTTGGCCAGGGTGTCGATATTCGCGTCGACTTCGGTCTTATGGTCCTTCTTGATCTTGGTGGTGTGGCCGCCCTTTTCAACACTGACAGACTTATCCCCCTTCTTCACCGTGAGGGTATCGTTTCCATCCCGGATCGTGATATTCCGGTCGTTCTTCACAAGAATATTCATGTCCTTCTCCGCCTGCATGGAGAAGTCTTCCGAACCCTTCTTGTCTTCAAAGCGAATTTCGTTGAAATTGTCACCGCCTCCACCCTTGCTGGAGCGCGATTTCAGGCCGCTTTGGGTGGCGTTTCCAGGCAGAGAATACGGGGGCATCTGCTCAGCGTTATACACGCAACCGGTTACGAGCGGACGATCGGGATGTCCCTCGAGAAAATCAACCACTACCTCCTGGCCAATCCGTGGGATCGAGATCATGCCCCACTGCTTGCCTGCCCAAGAGGTGGAAAAACGAATCCAGCAGGAGCTGTTTTCATCCTTCTTTCCTTCCCGGTCCCAGTGGAACTGAACCTTGATTCGGCCATATTTGTCGGTGTAGATCTCCTCGCCGGAAGGTCCTACCACCACCGCGGTTTGGACCCCGCGCACCATCGGAATGGTGGTCTTTCGGGGCGGACGATAGGGGCTATCTGCTGAACAACCCGCGGTGGCGCGGTTTTCATACCGAAACGTCTTGAGCTCTTCGCCAGGCGAAACAGATTGTGACCGGTATCCGGCGAAACTGCATCGCTCATTCAGCGCGAGGATATACAGTTCTTCATTGGCATCCGAGTGAAAGTGGTCAGCGATGTTCAGGCGGCATCCGCACGTGATGGCCCGCGCCTTGCTCTGGAAGTTAACTCGCGTAACGTGGGAGTCCTGGTGGTCAGCCATCAGGGCGACGATATCATCGCCATGGCTCTTCTGCACGTACATACCGGGGTAGTCGTAAAACTCTTCGCTGCCGGCCGTAAAGGATGCGGTGATGGTGGCCGTGAGATCCAGGCTAGGATCCTCAAAGTTATAGTCCCGGCGGGTTTCTACAGACGTGCGCGCGATCCGCTGAAAATCGATCTCGGTGATCTCTTCTTCCCATTTCGAGCTCTTGGTGATGTCATAGTGCAGCGTTGACTTACTGCACATGGGAAACTTGGCATTGGCATTGCCAATGATCATCGTGTGCTTACCATCTTCGTGTTTGAAGAAGTACCAATAGCCTTCTTCCTCAAGTAGACGGGAGACGAAATCGAATGTGGACTCCCGGTACTGCACACAATACTCGCGCTTCTTTGGTGTGCCCTGAAGGTCAAACTTGAAGTCAGAATAGCCCAGGTTGCCAAATATTTCTTCAATGATTTCCTGGGCGTTCTTCTCCTGAAAAATCTTGCAGTCGCGATGGAACTTGAGAAACGTGAACCACGACACCATCTCCACTTCGTACTCGGTGAGGTATTCCGATTCCTCCAGCACCGCGGCGCGGATCACTTTGCCATTCAGGTGCTTTACGGAAGGAGAATCCGGATCGTCATTGAGATTTAGCCGAATGGTGGCCTGGGTCCGCAGGAGGCTCTTGATGTTGAGATTCTTTTCCTCGGAGAGTGCGCGAAACCGAATGGTGAATGGTTCAGAGACGCCTGCCTCGTGAGTGAACTCAGTCAGAAGTAGCTTGTCCTCACCAAGAGAGGTGCCAACGGCCATCGGGCTGGTCTTTTGGGAATATTGGGGCACTGCGGAATCCTCCTGCGCACAACAAACCCACCCATAGCTACTGCTGGGTAGTTGTGCCGTTCGTAAAACCTTGCGAAAAAACAGCGCCGGCGGGATCACCGGCGCTGTTTCCTGTGACGGTTACCGAGTCTTTTCGGCTGTCCGCCTGGTTAGTTAGTCTCAGACTCTAGAAGGCGTAGGTAAATGCGCTCGCTTCATCCACATCCACCTTCACGTGGGAAATATCCACACCCTCCGCCATGCGGCTGAGCAGTTCGCGGGAAATCTCCGGGAGCAGGGAGTTGGTGAGGATATTGTCGACGTTGCGCGCCCCACTCTCCACTTCGGTGCATCGGTCAGCCACGGCATCCACCAGGGCCTCGCTGTATTCGAGGTGGACCCTGTGGTTTTCCGCCATGCGCTTCTTGATCTTGTTCAGTTTCAGCCTGATGATCGTCTTCAGCGCTTCATCGCGGATCGGATAATAGGGCACAATCACCAAGCGGCCCAGGAAGGCTGGCTTGAAGACCTTGTCGAGTTCCGGCTTGATGGCCTTAACCAACCCCCCGTGGGAAGGCATGGTTTCCGGATCCGCCGTCAACTTCATCATGGTCTCCGTGGCGGCGTTGCTGGTAAGCAGGATGATGGTGTTCTTGAAGTCGATTTCGCGACCCTCGCCATCTTCCATTTGGCCTTTGTCGAAGACCTGGAAGAAGAGTTCCAGCACATCGGGGTGCGCCTTCTCCACTTCATCCAGCAGTACCACCGAATACGGGCGTCTCCGCACCGCCTCGGTGAGCACACCACCTTCGCCGTAGCCAACGTAGCCCGGAGGCGCTCCTTTGAGCGTAGAGACCGTGTGCGCCTCCTGGAACTCCGACATGTTGATGGAAATCATGTTTCGCTCGCCGCCATACAGCAGATCGGAAAGCGCGAGTGCGGTTTCAGTCTTGCCGACGCCGCTGGGGCCAACTAGCAGGAAGACGCCAACCGGCTTGACGGGGTCGTCCATGCTGGCGCGAGAAGTAACAATTCGCTGGCTGATGATGCTAAGGGCGTGATCCTGGCCAATCAGCCTCTTGCCGAGCTGCTGTTCGAGCGTCAGAACGGTCGAAATCTCGTCCTTCAGCATCTTGCCCACCGGAATGCCGGTCCAGGCGGCAAGAACCTCGCTCACTACCTGGGCATCCACACATACGCGCAGCAGCGGCTGCTCGCCTTGCAGTTCGTCGAGCTCCACTTCCAGCTTCTTCAGCGCAGCCATTGACTCTTCGTCGGCTGGATTAGCTTCCAACTTACCGCGCAGTTCACGCAACTGCTGCACCATGCCCGCTTCTTTCTGGAAGCGCGCTTCGAGTGCCGTAAGCTCCGCCGTTGCTTTGTCGCGCGATTCCGCGATCTCCTTCAGCCGCTCTGTATGGTTAGTGCCAGTCACCACTTCCCGCTGCAGAATGCGCTCCTGCACCTCGAGATCCTGCAGCCGGCGGCGAAGATCTTCGATGGCCGCGGGTGTAGCCGTCTGCGTAAGAGCCAGCCTCGCGCAGGCGGTATCGAGGATACTCACGGCCTTATCAGGCAACTGGCGTCCGGCCAGGTAGCGATGCGACAGCCCGACTGCAGCGGAAACCGCTTCATCCAGCACGCGCACGTTGTGGTGCTTCTCCATGGTAGCCACCACACCGCGCATCATCACCCTGCAGACTTCCTCAGTGGGCTCATCCACCTTCACAACCTGGAAGCGGCGGGCAAGCGCGGGATCCTTCTCGAAATACTTCTTGTATTCAGACCACGTGGTAGCCGCAATCGTTCGCAGTTCTCCGCGCGCGAGTGCGGGCTTCAGCAGGTTGGCAGCGTCGCCCTGACCGGCCTGGCCACCAGCGCCGATCATGGTGTGCGCTTCGTCGATGAAGAGAATAATCGGAATCTCCGACCGCTTCACCTCCTCGATGAGTCCCTTCAGCCGGTTCTCGAACTCACCTTTAATACCCGCGCCGGCCTGCAGTAACGCCAGATCGAGCGAGCGGATGGTTACGTTCTTCAGCGGAGGCGGCACATCGCCGTCAGCCACTCGCTGTGCGAAGCCTTCCACAACCGCCGTCTTGCCCACGCCCGCTTCACCGGTGAGGATCGGGTTGTTCTGGCGCCGACGCATCAGGATGTCCACAATCTGGCGGATTTCCTTGTCGCGGCCAAGCACAGGATCAATCTTGCCTTCCTTGGCGCGCCCAGTAAGGTCAACCGTGAACTGGTCGAGGTTGGGCGTCTTCCCGCCTGCCTTGCCAGGAGTTCCGGGAGCCGCGCCATCCATGGGCGCATCGGCGTAATCGTCTTCCGAGGAACCTGTGACGATCGAGAAAAATTCCTTGCGAAGCACCTCGGCTTCAATCTTGGCGAACTCGCGCGAACTTTCGTTCACCATCCGCGATAGCTCTTCGTTGGAGGCGATAGCCAGCAGCAAAGTGCCACTGCGGATCCGGGGCTGGGCGAGATCCAGGGAACCAATGCTCCACGCATCCAGAAACATCTTCACCAGGTGCGGGCTGAACGAAGGGGTGCGCGCATTGCCCGTCTTCAGCATGTCCAGCGACTTCGACAATTGAGTACTTAACCGTGACGGATCGATGCCGAAGTGCTTCAGGATTCGTTTGGCGTCGGAGTCCGTCTGGTCGAGCAGCTTAGTTAAGAAGTGCTCGATCTCCACATCGTAGTGCGTGCGCGAAAGACAAAGCCCCGCCGACGCTTCCAGGGTGGAGCGCGTCAGATCGTTCAGTTTCCCCACCAGGGATTTCAAATTCACTGCCATGTCCGTTTCCTCTCCTTCAGTTAGTCCGGCGGTCTGGGGAGCCGGTCCCAATCCCCTCTTCATCAACCAGCCGCAAGCGCGGCAACGTGCTCTACCAGTTAGAGGCGCAAAATCGTCTCGTCCGGGTCGCTTGCCTGGGTTTTATTCTTCACCCACGATAACCACCCAAGCCGGGGCGCCTCACCATCTGAATCTCCCAGATTGCACTGCGGCACATTCTCCCGGTGGAGAATCAATTGCACCTCATACTCCATCGTGTCGCCCGCCCAGAATCGTACCAGGGACTTCAGGGGTCCATAAGCAGTTCCATCCGGCAGGAAGTCCTTATATTGATTCAGCGTTAGCGGGCCAATACGGAGACGAATCTTTGACTGGTGACTGAAAATCTCGTCACCCACAAGCGCACCAATGCTGAGTTGCCTGGAAACCTGGTAGCCCCACTCCTCTAGCTGACACTGAGTCCCGGAGTCGATCTTATACCAAGCGCCCACGAATTGCTGTACTTTCACCGGAACGTGGAAGTAGTCGGATAGCAGTTGCTCCAGGCCAACCGCCGATCTGGGCTTTTGCGCCAGCAAACCGGCATAAAAGACCACGGTTTCGTCACGCACGTCCAGCCGGTTCTGCAAGCCCTTGGTTCCCAGGCCGGCGAGATCCAGCAGATTGCGCGAAAACGGGTCAAGGCCACCGCGCTCGTAGGCCACTCCATAGTGATATTTTTCCCAGGCGCGATAGAAGAGCGAGATTAACCGGTGATTGAATAGATCCAGGAAGTCGCGCAATACGCGATCCTTCACGCGCAGGCGTTCCATCACCAGGATGGTGTAGTAGTGCGGAAGAACTCCCATGGGTCCAGTGAGGCCCATGAAATTCACCAGCAGGAATGGCGCCGCCTCATCCTTCCAGGTTGCATCCTGGATATAGGACGCGGGGAAGGACATGCTGGCATGAGCGCCCATGCGCACCACTTCCTGGCCGGGATGAACAAAGTACCCGATCGGTTTGCGATCTGGCTGCAGACGTTCCAGTACACGGATAGTCTGAAAAAACTCGAAGGTTTGCGGCGTGCGCTTGAAGGTCTCGATGATCGGGATTTCCTTCACAGCGGCTAGAGAAGTACCTGGTCTCCGGCTCTTGGGGGCCATTCGCGCATCACCTCCCTTCTCTGTCTTGTGGAAACCACGAGTTGCGAGAAGCTGTTCATGGCGGAATAGAGGCCCAGGAACCGCTCGAGCACACTGGCAAACAGGTACACTCCTCCACCAACGAACTGGGATTCGTCGAAGTCGATCTTCACCCGAACCCCGCGCACAAAGCTGATTCCCGTTTCGCTGAGGATACGCGCGAAGTGGGGTTCACTTTCGACGTTTTCGATACCAAGGATTTGCTTCTCCAGATAGGAGGAGTCAGAGAAGTTGTAGAGCTTCAGGATCTCCTGCAAGGCATCCTTGCCATCGCCAACCAGCGACAGGTAGTTGAGCGAAAGGTGAGAGATCAATCGCCACAGCAGGCCGCGCCCCACAGGGGGCGGAATCGACCTGGTTGGCTTTCGTAGCGCGATGATCTTCTTGATCGCCGAGAAGCCCTCAATTTCGAAGTCACCCTGTTCGTGGCCGAATGACAGTCGCGACGGCAGATCGCGATTGGTGCAGGTACAGCGCACGGTAAGCGTATCCACGTTGGGCACCAAAGGACGGTTCGACAGGTCGACAAGCGAAATGTACATGTCGGTTCCTGTGTCGTTCGGGCGATTCGAGGCGCGCCGGGACGCGAGCCAAAAGGTCTTGTTCTGGTCTCTCAGCGTGGCATGGCGGTAGGAGTAGAACGGCTCATACTGAATAACTTCGTTGCTGTTCGGACGGGAACTCACCACGTCGTCGATGGAAAACACCTCCATCGCCGCCTGACGCCGCTGGTCGGCGATCACCGGGTACTCATGCCGCTGGTGGTTAATGAGGATCGGCTCCGCAGTCTGTTGGAACAGGTTCGCTACAGGAACGCAATTAAGGCGAATCGTCTTGGCGCTAACGCCTACTTCCAGCGCCTGCTGCCGCTCGGGTTGATCGAATCTTCCAATCTGGAACACAACCTCGAATGAATCATCGAAGCCCGCCTCCTGCAGTGCCTCAAGCTGCGATAGTTCCAGGAAGAAAAACTTCTCAGGGAACGCAAAGTACTCCTGCAGCAACCGGTAGCCGAGGAACGAGCGGCGCGTGTAGGGCAGCAGGCCCTCGTCCTGCTCAAATCCCACCGGTCGCAGCGCGGAAGGTGGCAGCGGAATCGCGCGTGCGCCGCGGTTCTTCGGGTTGCGGAGCAAGATCTCGAAGCAGTTGTTATTCAGCAGCTCGTAAAGGGAATGCACCAGATACGGTTCGCCCTGCAGGTAGAAGCGAATGGCGCCCATTTTCAACTGCTCAAACTTCACGTCCGGCAGCAATTTGAATTGCAGGCTCAGTACCGCCGCACAATCAGGATTCTTGATGACGGGGCTTAACCGGTCTGGCGTCTTCCACTCCGCGCTGTTCAGGGTTACCGGCCAGATGGTGCTGTCGTAGCAGGTCTGGAACTTGCACGCCAGATTGTTTACACGCCGGGAATAGAGCACCGAATCGCGTGGGATCTTCATCCCCGCGGACTGCTTCCCTTGCTCCGGATCCACGAACATTTCCACGATGGTCATGCACGGAACCGGACGCACATAGTGGGGGTAGAGCGTGTTCAGCAGCCCCTGCGTGATCTCCGGAAACTCATCATCAATCTTTAGGTGAATACGCGACGCCAGGAAGGCAAAGCCCTCCAGCAGTCGCTCCACATGCGGGTCCTCGCAGCGGTCCGGCTCCAGCATCAGCCGCGAGGCGATCTTCGGGTACTTCTCGGCAAACTCCGCACCCAATTGACGGAGATAGGTTAACTCCCGCTCATAATAGAGCAGCATTTCCTCACGCACCGCCGTCTCCTCGCACTTCGATGTCGCCGGAGCTCAGCTCCACCACCGTATCGAAGCGCACCTGTTCGGGCGCGGGGTCAATCATCAGAAGCGCCTCAATCACGAAACGCAAACGTCGTTCAGTCTTATTCACAGGTTGCAGCGAGAGGCGCACATTGCGCAGCCGCGGCTCAAAATACTGCACTGCCTCTTCCATCTGGCGCAGGATGCGGTTGTGGTCCTTCCCTGACTGCACACTCATCGAGCTGACATCGGGAAGTCCGAAGTTCAGCAAGCTGCGTTTCAGTTCACCGGGGTCACCTTCCAGCTCTTCCATGATCTGGCTGCGACGCGTGTTCAGCAACCATTCCATGTCTCGCTTCAACGCAGTCTTCATGCGACGCAGACTCTCGCTCCGCGTGATGGGCGGGTCAGCGCGCTCGTCCGGGTTGTTGTTAAACAACCGGTCGAGTACTGAAAGCGTAACGAGTTCTTCTGGCCGATAACGGGACATGATTTCCGCTTCTTCGCGGGCTTCGAAAAGCCTTACGAGTTCCGCCGACCCCCTACCAGAGGCTCACACGGAACAGAATCCAATTGTACACGCGGACCCACGCGTTGCGATGCCGGATTATCCCCCAACGGGAGGTTACTCCATAGGGGCAATCGTCAGTGCTTGCGACGGATCCAGCCGGCAAATACGCGCATACAATTCCCGCTTCCTGGGCACCTCAGCCTCGGAGTCTCCCATGGTCTGATAGAGCAGCGCCATCGGATGCGCAAGGGTGTCGGAGCTTTCCCACTCGTCGAGCTTGCGGCTTTCCACTTCGCGCACTACTTCTTCGAGGATATTCCTCGCCATGCCCGGCTTCCCTGCCCCAATGCAGATCTGTGCCAGTTGGACACGACGCAAAAAGCGTCCGCGACCGGACCGCTCCGTGGCCACAGCGCCGGAAAGCAGCGAGATAGCACCCGTCACGTTGCCGCGAGCCGCCATTTCTGTCGCCTGTTCGTAGAGGTCGGGCTCACCCGGAGCCACCTCTTCTTCATCCACCGGCATCGAAGCGGACCGCGTGTAGGCCGGCTCGGGCTCCGGTTCAGGCTCGGGCGCGGGTGGTGGCGGGGGCGGCGGAGGAGGAGGAAACAGCACGTTCAGCCAGTTCTGCGTCTCCGCATTGGCCGTCGCGGTGTCGTCCATCATGGTCTGGGAGACCAAATCCGGGAAATCATCAACGATCCCGCGCAGCAGCGAAACAAGTGCATCGGCGGGCGCGCTGTAGCCAATGTTCTTCAAGGCGGTGATGGCATAGCGCTGAAGATCGAGCCACCCGCGCCCACAGGGGTCCCCGGCTGCAATTTCGGCCGCTTCCAGTACCGCATTCCAATCGCCATCCAGCGACGCCGTCTTGAGTTGCTGGCGAATCTCGGTGCTGGGAGGCTCAAACTGCCGGATATCCAGGTAACCGCTCCCGCTTTGTCGCAACTCACCCCAGCGAAGGGCGCGCACCAGGAGGTAAGGTACCGGGCTATTGGGGTTCTGCGCACGCAGATACTTGGCCGCGTTCACCACGCGGCGGAACGCATCGGCTTCATCGGTGGGGTCGGGACTTAGGGTTCCTCCGCTCTTCTTCTTGGCGGAAGGTTTCTCCTCGGCGACTTCCTCTTCGTGGGCTGGCTCAGCGGATTCAGGTTCCACCGCCCCATCCACTCCTTCTTCCTCTGCAGGTTCGGGCTCTGGCTCCGGGTCCGGTTCAAGCTCGCGCTTCTTCACCAGAAGCACGCGCATGGTGCCTTGAACCTCTTCCAGTGTTTTGCGCAGCGGGGCGAAACCCGGGGCGACGTCAGCGAACTTCTCCTGGCATAAGGAATCGAGTTCCGACACAGCCTTCAGCGCATCGTCAAAATCCTGGTAGGCATCGGCATAAAACGACTTCGGGCTGGAAGCAAACTCGCTTTCAAATTCCTCTGGCGTTAGTTTGCCATCCTTGATGGCCTGCTGACGCACCTTGCCCTTGGTTTCGTAATTATCGCTGGCTTCATCTTCCGTTGGAACGCGCCGGCTGTCCTGATACTCCACCCAGGTGCGACCGCTGGCACTCACTGCCTGCTCGCGGATGATCTCCACCAACTGGGTGGCAATCCACTCAATAGGGGTCGCCAGGTCTTCTGGCTCAAAGTAGTCTTCCTCAAACCTGGGATAGAGTTTGTCCCAGTAGGTTTCGAGGAGATCTTTGGTGAGGTTCAGCCCCTCGGTGAGTCCGGGAACACCCTCTTTCTGGAGCAGTGCCTCGGTCACCCAGGCAACCACTTGAAGGTCTTTGCTTTGCTCGGCCAGTACTTTCTGGCCGAGCTTTAGCACCTGGTTCCAGTCCGCGCGCTTTATCTCGCGTTTCCAGTCACCCTGATTAAGCTCGTCGTCCTGGCGGCGCGCTTCCTTAATCTGGTCCATCACCGGGGCGTAACGGAGGTTGTCGCCGCACGGT
>JAHCHD010000053.1 GCA_026129915.1 Bryobacterales bacterium | reverse complement strand
GTGTAGGTAGCCATGTAGCTCCAGCCACCGTTGCCAAAGTTCATGGCGCCAAACGGGATGTTGTAGTCAGCATTCCATTGTCCATACGCCATATCTTGCTTCGAGAGATTATTGGCAAAACGGGAGTAGAAACGCCAGTTGTCCGTGATGTTGTAGTCGCCGCGCAAAAGTTCTTCGCGACGCGGGAAGTCATGGGACTGGGCAGTCTGGTAGTTGAAGTTTGGTGCAATTCCAGCCGCGTTTGGAAGTGGGTACCAATTCAGAATCTTCTGCCCGTCCGCACTGATTCGGTTCGCCGGAACTCGGTTACCAGCAAACGGTGCGCCTGCCAGCGGGTCACGGATCGCCACGGGAGCGCCAGATGCTTCGACAGTTGCTGAAAAGTCACCCTGCCGTTCTGCCGCCGTGGGGACCAGGACGCTGCGGATGCCATTAGGCACCAACTGCCGCTGGAATTCCTGGCTCCAGAAGAAGAAGAGCTTGTCGCGGTTCCGGTTCAGGCTGGTGCCGGGTAGCAACACCGGACCGCCCACGTTGTAACCGAATACATTGCGGCGGAAACGATTACGGCCAATGCCGTCGGCGTTGTTGCGCCAGTTGTTCGCGTTCAGACTCTCATGGCGATGGAACCAATATGCCGTTCCGTGGAACTCATTGGATCCGCTCTTGCTAACCACCTGGATGGCGGCGCCTGAGGATCGCCCCATTTCGGCGGGCTGTGAGTTGGTAACGATCTTGAATTCGGCCACTTGGTCGATATTCAAGGTGGTTAGAGGGCCTCCGTTCGAGCCAGTATCAACGTTCGTTACGCCATCCACCGTGAGGTTGTTCTGGTTGCCGCGGTTGCCATTTGCAAAAATGTCTCCCAAACCCTGCCCGCGAAGGGTAACGCCGGCCACGGTGCCTGCCAGTGCAAAGAAGCTCCGGTTGGCCAAAGCCAAATCCACCACCTGCCGGTTGGTAAGCACACCGGACCGCTCCGCACTTTCACTTTGCAGCATCACTACACTGCCTTCCACCGTAACGGTTTCGGCCACTGCGCCGATGGTAAGGACGATGTCAGGCAGTGCGATACGGTCACTCGCAAACACCCTAATGTCGGTGATTTCGTGCTTCCTGAATCCAGCAGATTCGACTGTCAGCGTATAGGACGCAGGCTGAAGCGGTGTGAAGACGAAGCGGCCATCCGTGCTGGTGGTCACTTCGCGCGTGCCGGCCTGGGTCATGTTTTGCAGAATCACCTTGGCGCCAGCGATTACCGCGCCCTGTTCATCCTTCACTGCCCCGGCGATGCTGCCGGAGATCTGTTGCGCCCATCCAGGGCTTACCACCAGAGCCGTCAGCAATAGCCAAAGACTCAATTCTCCATAACGAAAGTTAATTCGTTTCATCAATTCTTTGAACCCCTTCCTTGTGGAGACCTAACTCAAGGCCGATAAGGCAACGGCGGTCCCTCACGCCATTCATCGGCGGATGCAACCGTGTGGATTCCAAGAAGGCTGAATAGGACAAGGTGCAGGAGGGATAGGCGGGCGCACAGGCAAACTAACCCTGCGGAGGAGTCGTGGCAAACCTTCGGAGGTAGGCTACACGGCACCTCTCACGAGATCAGCTTACGAAAAGAACTGCTTTTCCAACTCCCTCGCCGCTAAGAACCATGACGGCTTGCCATGCTTCCCGTCCTAGCAGACGAACTTAGAACGTACGGCTACATTGCCGTGAATTGTGTAGATTCTGTCACCGATCACAACAAAATTCAAGAGTTTTCTTATGAGTGAAATTGGAGAACTGAGTGCAGATTGTGGCACCGTCACAGGATGGCGAGCGCGCATCAGGTGTACTTCAGCCCCAGCGCATCCATAGTGCCCTTCATGTAGCCGAACGCAAACACCTTCCCGCCCATGGTGTAGCCGGTGGACTTGCCGTCCTTGGCCTCGCCGGCAAGCGCGGGGGCATGGTCCGGGCGAATGGGGCCCACGAAGCCGCCTTTGCTGTATATCTCCAGCATCCGCACCATGTCTGTGGGGCCATTGTCGTGGAAGGTTTCGCGGAAGTGCTGGGCGTTGCCCTCCACATCTCTGTAATGGACAAAGAAGATCTTGTTGCGGCGGCACCAGTCGCGCGCCAAGGCATAGATGTCTTCCTTCATCAGCGCGAAGTTCGCCTGGCAAAAGGTAATGCCGTTGCAGGGGCTGGGTGCCATCTCCATCACCCGCTCGAACGCCTGGCGGTTGATGATGATTCGCCCAATCCCACGAAGCGGCGTCAACGGCGGGTCGTCCGGGTGCAGTGCCATCTTCACTTTCCATTTGTCGGCGACGGGCATCACCTCCTTCACGAAGTACTCGCAATTGCGCCACATCTGTTCGACGCTCACTTCGCCATGGGGCGTAAGGCCGCGGGCTTCGGCATCCTTCAGGTTGAACTCGCTGGTGAGCGCGCCGCCGCGTTCGGGGATGGACTGGTTGGTGCGTGTCCAGCCGAGACCGGCCATGAAGTTGTAGCAGATCAGGTGGATGCCGTTCCTGGCCAGTGCCTCGATGGCCCACTTGGTGTTTTCGATTTCCTCGTCGCGTCCTTCAAGGCCGAGCTTGATCTTATCGAAGGGGACCGGATGTCCCTCGACGCCGGCGATCTGCATGCCCGCCGCGGCGAATTCTTCCTTGCGCTGGCGGACGGCGTCCATGTACTCTTCCTTCCGCCGCCGGCCAATCATGCCGCCCGCGATCACCCAGTTCACCCCCACCTGCTTGGCCACCTGGACGTCGGTGCTCTTGGGGTCGTTCAGCAGTTCGGTGAGATAGAAGCAACCTTTGTTGCCGGACGTCTTCGTTGACCTCGCTTCCGCCCTTCCTGGAAAGGCGGCCATTGCGGCCGTGCTGGCTGCGGCACTCTGCAAAACCGTGCGTCGGGATAGGGCCATCAGATGCCTCCGGCGAGGGCGCCTTCGTGCCACACGGGCACACGGAACCCCTCGGTGAGGGTCATCGTATCAAAGCGGCCTGCACAGCAGAAACGGCCGTCCAGTGGTGGGACGGCCGTTTCTGATTGCGGGTGCTTGCCGCGCTGGCGGAGAGCCTGAGTCTAAGCCTTGGCCATAGCCACCTTGCGCCGGGCGTTGCCGGCCATCAGCAGCAAGAGGCCAAGGCCAGCCAGCAGTAAGGTGCCCGGCTCAGGCACCGCGGACGTTTCCAGATCCTCGCCAAGCGGGGGCGCAGTTTGGCGGACCGTTCCGTTGAACGAGAAGTTGTTGATGGCGCCGTTGGTTGTCAGTTTGCCCGCAACTACCTGTCCGTTGAAGTTGCTGTTTTTCAGGGTTACTGAGGCATTCGGCGCCAGGAGGCTGCCGGCGAAATTCACTCCCTGTACGTTGAAAGTCCCTTCGCTTTCGAAGTTCCACAGCAGTTCGCTCCAGAGGCTGGCATTTTTGCCGGAGTTGAAGGCGTTTCCATTCAGCGTCAGCCCCGCGTTCTGGAAACTGGAGGCCACCCCAACGATGTTGATCAGCACCGAGGCGCCTTCCGGAACATGAATGGCGACGGTGTGCGCGGAGCCCAGCATTGACCCGTCAATGGCGAAGACGTTCAGCCCCTTCTCAGTGCCCTGAAGGGTAATGCCTCCGTACAGGAAGGTTGTGCTGCCATTGGCGTCCATCGCTGCAAACTGCGAAGAGGCCGCTTGGGCCGACTTGGCCAGGGAACTGAAGTCCACGGGAACTTCACCAGTGTTGATCGATCCGTTGGACACACCAAGATGCTTTAGCAAAGCGTCTCCGCCGTAGATGCCGCTGCCGTTATACAGGGTTCCATTGGTCCACTTCAGGTCACCGCCAACCACCAGGTTCAGCGCGTCAGGCCCGCTGGCCGGGGTGAGGCCAGTGGAGCCATTGTTTCCGTTGGCAATGGACATACTGGCGAAAGTGGCGTTTCCGCCCACGGCAACGGAACCCGCGATGGAACTGTTGGTGGCCGACATGGAATCGAGAACAAGTACGTTGAAGTCCGAAGTAAAGGTTAGTGGAGAGGACAGGGCCGCGAAGGAGGCCATTGCGACGAGGAAGGCGAGGAAGAATGTGCGTTTCATATAACCCCAGCCTAGGGCGGTTCCCTTAGATTGTCAGGACCCACATCTTATAGGACCCAAGGAGAGCAAGTCGGCCACCAAGGCTGTGTGCGGGCTTAGGAGGCGGCGGGTACCTGGCAGTACCCTGGCAGTACCAATTCTGCTCAAATCTTTCTATCCAGGGCACTTACGCGGTGGTGGGAAAGCCAGAGCCCGAATGAGCAAGCACGAAATGGGTAGGACTCTGTCCAGAAAGTCCTATGGAAACCCCCAAAAACGTAGCCAGTACCCGAATGGAATGCAGCTTCCCTGGGGATGCGGAATCGTGTTGCAGAGTGGTAACGAGATGCAACCTTCGTATGATTTAGGCGCTCGGCCGTCGGGCCAGTCTCCCATGGCGGCTTGGTAGCCATCGTCAATCTGGATGTAACGCAGGCTCGGCATCTCTCTGGCGATGAACTCAAGGTTCGCCATCAGCTGTTCGGCGGTCACGATCAGGCCGAAACGATACAAATCGCATCAGACCTCTGGCGGTTGCGCGGCATGGATGGGCGGATGAGCCCTACGCAGTGCGTCAGCGAGTGCGGTGCAGTGTTCCCCCAGCGAACGCCCTTCAAAGACCGCAAGGGATTCGAGTTCGATGACCTGCCCCGAACCCAGTTCAATCCCATCCAGATCGAGGGCAATGTCGAGCCGCTCCGGCCCTATGTGAAACTTGCCTCCGAATCGGCGGCACGAGGTGAAGGCCAGCAGCGGACTGCCTGCCTGCCCTGCGTCGAAGTGCATCAGGTTGTAGCCTGTGAAGACTCCCGCGGGGGCTAGCAATCGATAGTGCTTGGAATCGGTATAGCCGCCAATGTCCGCAGGTTTGGCGACGATACACAAGAGTTCAGACTTCCAGCGGCGAGAGCATCTGCGCCCTTTGGCAGGAAACGCCCGCCGGGAAACCAGGACGTTCGCCATCGCGCTGCACCACCACTCAAAGGAATATTCCGGTAGCACCATACCGTCTTCCTAGTGACATGACTGGGCGGCAACCGCGGCAGGAACTGAGATTGTGAGATGAGACTGACTGGATCTCCGGGACGATGCTGTGGCACGCAGGGCTTGACTTCCATAGATAGACTAGGGTAGTTTGTCTATGGATATGCGCACTGAGATTCCGCCTGGCTCCCTGAACCTCTTGATCCTGCGGTCGCTTGCGCGGATGGGATCAATGCATGGGTATGGAATTGCCCTCTTCATCCAGCAAACCACCGAGGATGTTCTGCATGTCGAGGAGGGAACGCTCTATCCGGCTTTGCAGCGGATCTTGCTCAAGGGTTGGGTGCAGGCTGAGTGGCGTGTGACGGAAAACAACCGGCGTGCCCGGTATTACACCCTCACTCCCGAAGGACGGAAACAGCTGAAGGTGGAGATCCGCCAGTTCGAACTGGTAATGGGTGCGATCCGGCAGGTGATCGAACCGGCATAGACCCGGAGTCTGGAACCGGCGGAGGTTGTCGCGATGCGAGAGTGGCTGCGGAAATTGCAACTGCTGTTTCGGCGGAATGCGATTGACGCCGAACTTCGTGAGGAGATGCGCGCTCATATTGAGATGAAGGCCGCGGATTCCGGAGACCTGCGTGCCGCGCAGCGGGCTTTCGGCAATACGACCCGGCATCTTGAGGAGGCGCGGGACGTGTGGGGTTGGCCACGAATCGAGGCCTGGGTGCGCGACCTTCGCCTCGGCGGACGGACGATGGTGCGCCGTCCGGGATTTGCGGCGATCGTTGTCGCCACCTTGGGACTAGGGATTGGCGCCACGACCACCGTGTTCTCGCTAGTCGATTCGGTGTTGCTGCGTCCTTTGCCCTACCCGGAATCGGAACGTCTGGTGGCAGTGTTTGAAACGAAGCCTTCGGATAGCCTGGCACGTACGCCGGTTTCGCCAGGGCGTTTGGCGGATTGGCAGGAACTCAACCAGTCATTCGAAACGCTCGCCGGTAGCCGCATGGACGTGCTAACGGATACTTCCGGTGCGGACGCGGCGCGGCTGCCGGCGGCGTTTGTGTCTCCGCGCTTCTTCGAGGTGCTGCGGACGGAGGCCGCGATGGGCAGGACCTTCCATCCAGATGAAGAGCGCTTCGGCGGTCCCGCCGTTGCAGTGATCAGCGATGCATTCTGGCGGCAACGTTTCAGCGCGAGTGCAGCGGTCTTGGGGCAAACGCTCACTCTGTCCGCCGGGCGCTACATCATTATTGGCGTCATGCCGGCGGCGTTTCAGTATCCTTCGGCCGACACCGAAATCTGGGTGGCGGACCGGACCACGCCACAGGTGCTTGCCCTTCGCGAGGCGCGCTTTTATCACGCGGTCGGACGCTTGAGAACAGGAGTGAAGGCCGAACGGGCCGAGGCCGATCTGGTTGCGGTGCAGGCGGATCTGGCCAGGAAGTACCCAAATACCGACGCGGGTTGGAGCGCTTCAGTCAGGCCACTGCACGAGGAATTGACGGGCTCGGTGCGGTTGACGCTCTGGATGCTGTTTGCTTCGGTGAGTTTTCTGCTGCTGATTGCCTGCGCGAATGTGGCATGCATGATGCTGGCCAAGCTCAGCAGTCGCGGCACGGAGATTGCCACACGGCTGGCTCTGGGCGCGAGTCGAGGGGAGATTGGACGGCAGTTCCTGGCCGAAGGGCTACTCTTTGCTGCGGGTGGCGGCACACTAGGGTTTGGTGCGAGTTTCCTGGCCGTCGACTTGCTACGAGCAAAGTTGACGGGAATTCCGAGAGTCAGTGAATTGGCGGTCGACTGGAGAATCCTCGGCTTTGCTATGGCAGTCAGCGTCGCGGCGGCGGTGCTCTTCTCGGCGGCTCCGGGGCTGCTCACCTTTCGGCGCGATGCGGCCCGGGCGGCGATTCGGGGCAGCCGCGGCGTCGTTGGCGGCTCCCAGCGTCTGCCTCAGATTCTGGTGGGGACCCAGTTGGCACTGGCAATGGTGCTCCTGATTACGGCCGGTCTGCTGCTGCGGAGTCTCGCGACTCTGCAGGCCACGCCGCTGGGCTTCGCTGCCGAACAGGTTCTAACCTTCCGCGTCGGCGCGAGCTTCGCTGAATCACCCGCCTCGACCGTCAGCCGGCATGAACGAATGCTTGCTGTGCTCGCAAACCAGCCTGGTGTCCTGTCGGTGGCGATGTCGAGCGGGCTACCAGCGGTGAACCCTGCATGGCCCCGGGAATTTCGGATCACGGGGGAAGCGCCGGCGGACGGGAACCTGCAGTTTGCCGGGTGGCGCATCGTCAGCGATGGCTATTTCCAGACGCTGGGCGTGCCCCTCCTCGCTGGACGGAGTTGCCGGATGTCCCCTGACCCGAGGGAAGCATTCGAACTGTTGGTGAACCGCAGCTTCGCGGACCGGTACCTCGCGGGGCGGGACCCGCTCGGCAGGTCGGTGGAAGGCGGTCCGATTGGCGATGGGACCCCGCGCATCGTTGGTGTCGTGGCGGATGTCAAGGAAGACGGAGCTGGCAGCGAAGCATCCCCGGTGATCTATGCCTGCGGGTATCTGCGCTTCTGGCCGGATTCCGACATCCTGGTGCGGACGGCAGGGGATCCGGTGGGCGTCGCTCAAAGCGTGCGTGCGGCCGTACTGGGTCTGGAGCCTTCTCGGCCTGTCTACGCTCTGCGGTCTTTCCGTGAAGCTGTGCGCGGCGCGCTGGAAAAGGAGCGCTTCCAGGCGCTGGTGGTGAGCTTGTTCTCTGCCATGGCGCTGCTGCTGGCAGCGGTAGGGCTCTATGGCGTAGTGGCGTACATGGTGTCGCAGCGTACAAAAGAAATCGGCGTCCGTGTGGCGCTCGGCGCGCGGCCTGGGCAGATTCTCTCGGAGATTCTGATCAAGGGCAGCAAACTCGCGATCGGCGGGGTGTTGGGAGGGCTTACGCTCGCGGTGCTTTCGTCGCGCTTTCTGGCAGCCATGGTCTACGGGGTGCGCGCGCTCGATCCGGCATCGTATCTTGGGGCACTGGCCCTGCTGCTCGCTGTGGCGCTGCTGGCATGTCTCCTTCCGGCGGTACGGGCCATCTCCACTGATCCGGTAAAGGCACTGCGGGAGTAGGCCGGCGGTTTTCGGCGTCACTCGTCAGTTCAAAGCCATCCTGCACCCTCCGTCCTGGCTGAATCGGGTGGCACAGCCGCAAGCCAGCGCGAAGGCGCTCCATGGCGGCGAAGCCCTGGGAATGACACCTCGTGCAGCGATGATCCATACGGACTGCCAGGAGATTGAGTGCCCCGTAATACCGGATGCGGCGACAGAGCGGCGGTGCTGCCCCTTGTTGGCGGTGCTGCCCCTTGACTCCGTGGATGGGATACGAAAGACTAATGCGCCATGGAGGTGTCTATGATTCGAGTTTTTCTGGTGCTTGCAGCGTTTGCCTGGTCTGCTTTTGCGGCGGATGTCAGTGGAAACTGGAAGGTGACCGCCGAAGGGCCAAATGGAACCATCGAGAGAACCTTCCTGTTCAAGGTGGAGGGGGACAAGCTGACTGGGGAATCCAACAGCTCGATGTTGGGGAAGTCCACCATCACGGATGGCAAAGTGGACGGCGATACCCTGACATTTTCCATGGCTGTCAACTTCCAGGGCGAAGAACAGAAGGTGAGCTACAAGGGCAAGGTGAGCGGCGATGAGATCAAGCTGACCTCGGAATTTGGCTCGTCTGGATTCTCGATCGAGTGGACCGGGAAGCGGGAGCCGCGGTAACAGAGCAGCCCGGCCCGCGGAACTCTGCGACGCCACTTCGAGACTCTGGATCGTTTCCGTGAGAATGGTGAGCTACATGCGCGGGCGTTCAGACGCCAGCGGGTTGTTGTCTCGACTGGATGGGTTGCCCATCGGAACCGGATGGCATGCAGGGTGAATGATTCGTAGAAGGACGTGCGCCCCCCGGCGCTCCGCTACCTTCCTGCCACCCTCGCCCGCATCGAGCAGCGCCTCGTTTGCAACCTGGAAGGACTCCCAATCCGCCCAGATGCGCTATCGATTGCTGGGTCAGGATATACTCCACTACAGCCAGCGCGAAACGCTGCGTGGACTCATCGTTTGGGCGAGAGCAGAGCATTGTCGCAGCTGCCGGATTTGGCAAACGCGGGCCCATGAGTATCTATACACACGCGATACGTCCGCTGCTTTTCCGCATGGAGCCGGAACGGGCACACGACCGCGCGATTCGCGCAGCCGCGCTCGCAAGCAGGTCAAAGGTGGCTTGCGCTGCCGCCTCCCTGCTGGCGCCACCAGCCGAAGCGCTGCTGGCGGTAGATGTTTGCGCCATGCACCTTGCGCATCCGGTAGGTCTGGCTGCTGGATTCGACAAGAGTGGCCGGGGGATCCCATTTTGGGGCGCGCTTGGATTTAGCCACGTGGAGATTGGCTCAATCTCCGCCCATCCGTCCAGAGGCAATCCTAAGCCAAGGTTGTTCCGCATTCCAGACGATGAAGGAATCGTGGTGAACTATGGCCTGCCCAATGACGGCGCAGTACGGGTGGCGGAACGGCTGGCAACCTTGCGCATGCCCGTGCCCCTTGGCATCAACATCGTGAACACGAACAAGGGCGCGGGCGTCCCGCCCGATTCTGACGCGGAGATCATCGGCGACTACGTGGAGTCAGTGCGGCGGCTCGAATCGCACGCGGCTTATCTCACACTGAATCTTAGTTGCCCGAACACTTGTGATGGCCGTACCTTCTTTGCCCATCCTCAGAACCTCGCGCGACTGTTGGAAGCCGTGGGGGAGTTGGGTCCGCGGAAGCCAGTATTCCTCAAGGTGGCGCCATTCGCGCAACTGGACGATCTGGAAGGGTTCCTAGAGCACGCCTCCAAGGCTCCCTATCTGCGCGGCTTTGAGGTGAACCTGCCGCCAGGGAAGCCGGTGCCGCTGAGGACTCCTGACGCGAGGCTCGCGATGATGCCTGGGGCGGTCTCCGGGAAGCCATGCGAGGATCTCATCAATGGCACATTGCGCGCACTCTATCAGCGGATGGATCGATCAAAGTATTGCCTCGTTGCCGCCGGTGGCATCTTCACTGGTGCCGACGCCTACCGGAAGATCCGCCTCGGTGCGTCGCTGGTACAACTGCTGACCGCACTGGTATACCAGGGGCCGCTAGTGGTAAGGAACGTGGTACGCGAGTTGACGGCGTTGCTCACACGCGACGGGTATCACCATGTGTCCGACGCCGTGGGAACCGATGCACGCTAAGAGAGACATGACCTGCAACTATTTCGTCATCGCCGTTTGGTTGATCGCCACTGGGCTAGCAGGCTTGGCGCAAGAGCCTCTGCGCTATGGCGCCAAGCGCTCCACTGAGCCCATTGTCGTGGATGGTAAACTCGACGATGCGGCCTGGCGCCGTGCGCCGTGGACCACGGACTTCGTGGATATCGAAGGCGACGCCAAGCCCCGGCCCCGCTACCGCACGCGCGTGAAGATGCTGTGGGATGACCAGTACTTCTACATTGCCGCGGAGATGGAAGAACCCCACGTTTGGGCTACCCTTACCGAGCATGATGCCGTGATCTTTCACGACAACGATTTTGAGGTCTTCCTGAACCCCTCGGGCGACAGCCTGAACTACTTTGAGTTTGAGATCAACGCCCTGAACACTGGCTGGGACCTGTTTCTGCCGAAGCCTTACAAGATGCAGGGGAGTGCCGACAACAGTTGGGAGATCCCCGGTCTCAAGACCGCAGTGTATGTGGATGGCACACTCAACGATCCCAGCGACACGGACCGCGGCTGGACTGTGGAGATTGCGTTTCCCTGGACGGCCTTTGCGTCGCGTGCTCCCGTGAAGCGCCCGGAGCCGGGCGACAGGTGGAGAGTGAATTTCTCGCGGGTGCAGTGGCGCGTGGATGTGCGGGACGGCAAGTATGTGAAGGTTCCTGGCGTAAAAGAAAACAACTGGGTGTGGACTCCCCAGGGCCTCATCGATATGCACGTGCCGGAGAAGTGGGGTTTCGTGCAGTTCCTCAACGATTGAACTGGCGGGCTACAGGCCCGGCCAGCCAAGCATCAGACCGGTGAGGCGCCAGCAAACGTATGCCAGCAGGGCGAACTCGACAAATCGCAGGGTCTTCTGCGCCAGCCCCGTCAGTACGTCCACTCGCAGAAACACAACGCAGAACAGATACAGAAACACCGGCCACGTGTCTAGCGTACCGGGGAAGCCGCGGTAGTAAAACATCAGCACCAGCGTGTAGCCCATGGGCAAATTGCTGGTGACGTGGTCACCCAGCCGGACTCCGATGATGGCCAGCGTGAGCGCCATCATCAGAACGGTGACCATATCAAACACAGGCAAGGTGGCGAGATTCATTGATCAGAGATTCCATCCGTCACCTTAGCACGCGCTTCCCTTGCGGGCTAAGCGGGGGCGCTATTCGCGGCGGGACTACCTTCCCGCATTGAACCGTGCAGTAACGCAACAGGGAAGTGCGCAAAAAGGGCAGAGGCGCGAAGGGAGCCCGCCTCTGTCGCGCAATCAACGTCGTGGTTGAGGACGTTGGTCCATGCGGACGGTGCGCCTTCGGGCAGGGGGATGTGGGTGTCATCCCAGAAGCCGGACGTCGAAAGCGCGCCTTCCATGGGCATCGCAGCGGCAAGCTGTAGTGGCGCAGCCACCAGGCACCACTCGCCATCGTGGACTCGGGCAAAGGCGAAAACGTGACGCGCCCGCTTGCCCTCAGCGCGCAGCGGCAGGTAGCTTCCGCGCGCGAACAGAGCAGAGTAGTCCCTGCGGAACTCCAGCAGCTTGCACGTGAGATACAGCTTGATGCGACCGTCTCTCCAGTGCCCGCAAAGCGTTTCGAGCAGGCGCCGGCGGTCCTCTGCTTCCTGATGTTTAAGCTCTTCCAGCAACCGATGGCGCAGGCGAAAGTCCACGGGGCGGCGGTTATCGGGGTCCACCAGACTAAAGTTCCAAAGCTCCGTTCCCTGGTAGAAATCGGGCACGCCAGGCGCCGTGGCTTTCAGCAGCACCTGGGTGAGCGCGTTCAGTGCGCCGAAGTATTCGATGGGACGGTGAAAGTCGAGGAAGTCCTCGCGGAATTCACGGCCATGCAACGGATCGAGGAGAGACGCAGCAAAACCCAGCAGCGCGTTTTCGTGAGGCTCATTCACATGCAGCCAGCTCGTGTGTTCTTTCCCCTCGCGGGCGCACTTTCGCAGGTAGACGAGGATGCGCTCGCGGAACTCGGGCAGTTCTTCGTCATGCAGTGGCCATGCGCCCAGGAGACTCTGGTATATGAGCGCTTCCTGCGACGGTGTGGGCACTTCCACACCGTCCGCCATTGAGCGTTTGGATGCATTCATGTTCATCCAGCGTGTGACGGCAGCCTGATAATCGCCGGGGATTTCGGTGATTACATTGATGCGGGCGCGGACGTCCTCACCCCGTTTGGTGTCGTGGGTGGAGGTGCAGTTCATGGTGTCTGGCCAGTCGCGGCGGCGCTGTGCATGAAAGCCATGCAAAGCCTCGGCGTCATAGGGCGGGCGCGTACGCAAGGGGTCGCTGCCCACTTCGTTCAGGGTAAGCAGCGCGTTGTAGGTGTAGAAGGCGGTATCTTCGAGTCCTTTGGCCATCACAGGTCCGCTGAACTGCTGCCAGCGCATGACTACGTCCAGCCATTTCTGCCGGTGCTGGCGCGCGTAGTAAGGCGGCTCCAGTAGCAGCACGCGGCGCAGGAACTGGAATGCGTCGTCGCTCACTTCCTCGCGGCTGGTTCGGCTACGGGCAAGTGAAAGAGTAGCTTCGATGAGGTCGCGGTCGCGCTGGTCAATCTGGAAGCTGCGCAGGTAGGTTCGGTAGACCGGCAGGCATGCCGTAACCTCCACCAGGATTCGCCGGATCTCGGTGAGTGGGATGTCGCGGGCGCGACGATCGTGTGCGGCAAGCTCGCCCAGGTAGTTGCCGATCACTTGGACTTCATTGTCGAAGAGAGACCGCATCACCATCTTGTTGCGGCTGTAGCAGATCTCAGAAAACGGCAGTCGCGAGCCGGTAAGGGCATCATATTGGCGCACGATCTGGCCCAACCCGCCAGCATGAATGAAGACGCCGTTCAGCGCATTCAGATAGTCGTAACCGGTGGTGCCCGCAAGCGGCCAAGGGGGCAGGGTCTCACCGCGGCTGAGAATCTTCTCGGCCAGCACGTAGAACTCCTGCTGGTCGCTCTCCTGGCCGTCACCAAGCAAACTGCCTTGCAGGCGTCGCAGATAGCCGAGCGGGTCGTGCAGACCGTCGATATGGTCGATGCGTACGCCCGCTACCTTACCCTCGCGCATCAGCTTGGTCACTTCCTGGTGGCTGATCGCGAAAACCTCAGGGAGTTCCACGCGCACTCCCACCAAGTCGTTGATATCGAAGAAGCGACGGTAGTTGATTTCCTCCACGGCGATGCGCCAGTAGGCGATTCGGTAGGCTTGGGCGGAGAGAACTTCATCGAGCTGATCGAAGCTGCGCGAGTCCTGCGGATCGCCGCTGAGTTCCCAGAGCAAATCGTCGAGTGTGCGCTTGTAGGCCGGCGCCGAGAGGTAGAGGTCCCACAGCAGTGCCTTTGCCGCAAGTACTTGCTGGCGGCGGTCTAGACGCGTGGCGGTGGATTCCTCGTTGCGGTCCTTAAGGCTGTCGAGGATCTCCACCGCACGCACGAACTGGTCCTGTTGCACGGACTGCGGGAGAGCGTCGCGCAGGGTGTCGAAGGCCGGGTGCAGGATGAGCAGGTACGACTTGGGGGCAAGCGGCAGGCGGTGGTCGTAGTACCGCGCGAAAAAGCCGCTTTCGTCGTACTTCAGAACGATCTCACGCCGCGTAAGCACATTGCCGTAGAGATCGCCCAGGATTGGCAGAAGAATCCGGTTGTTCTGCAGAAAGGCGGCTTTGGAAGTGGCGGGGTTCCAGTCGATATCAAAGAAATCAGCGAACACGGAAGCCCGCCCATTCTCGAGCAGATCCTGCCAATAAGGGTTCTCCACGCTCGCCGCCATGTGGTTGGGGACGATGTCGAGCAGCATCTCCATTTGGTACTGCTTCAAGCGCTGGACGAGTTGCTCGAATTCCTCTTCCGTGCCGAGTTCGGAGTTGATGCGCCCGGCGTCCGCGACGTCATAACCGTGGGAACTGCCGCGCCGAGCCTTGGAGCGAGGCGAAGCGTAGAGGTCAGTGATTCCGAGTTCGCGCAAGTACGGCACGAGTTCCCAGGCGTCAGCGAAGCGAAAGGAAGGGCTGAACTGGATGCGATAGGTGCTGCTTGGGGTGCGGTAGGTGCTCATACTTGTGGGTTCCTTGGCGCTTGCCGGGTCTCGCCGGTGGCAATGGGTAGGTCTGTGAGAGGGAGCCGAGCGGGAAGTAGTTCGAGTACCCGGACCGCGAAGGGTTCCAAGGCGAAGGCGTTGTTGGAGCGAATCGCCTCAGCGTCACTTGCGGGATCTCCACTAGTTAACAGCGTGCGCCAAACGCCGCTTTCAAAGGGAAATCGGCCCTCGATCAGGTTTGCTTCGAAATGGAAGATGGACACACACACGCTGTTCTCAGTCTCTCGCCGTACCCAGACGCTGCGCGACGACTCGTCGCACTCCACGTGCATTCCGTCGCGAGTGCCTGCCCGGAAGTTCGGGTGTTGCTTTCGCATGAGAATCAGTTCCTGATACCACGCAAAGAGTTCCGCGTGGATGCCATCGTGCCTCTGGTCGGGGTTGATTTTCGCCGAGAGGAAGGTGGCCTCGTCCTGCGGATCGGGTGGATCTCCATCCCACGAAAAGGCGGCAAACTCATGCCTGCGCCCTGCGCGTACAGCCTCAATCAGGTGTGGGTCGCCGTGGTGAACGAAGTAGGGAAAGGGCGCGGTTTCGTTGTATTCCTCGCCCATGAAAAGTAATGGGATGTAGGGTGACAATAACACCCATGCAGCGGCCAGCTTCAGCGCAGGCAGTGAGACGGTTTGCCCCAGGCGGTCCCCGCGCATGCGGTTGCCTACCTGGTCGTGGTTCTGGCAGCAGACCACAAACTGGCTGGGAAGAAAATCAGCTGAGTGACTGCCATGCGACCGCCGCCGGTACGCTGAATACTCACCGCTGTAAATGAACCCCTCGCGCAGGCCCTTGCCGAGCTGAGAGAAATGTGGATAGTCGGCGTAATAGCCTTGGGCCTCCCCCGTAAGCGTGCGGCGCAGAGAATGATGGAAGTCGTCATTCCACTGGGCGTCGAGGCCGAAGCCGCCTTGGGCAGTTGGGCGAATCCAGCGTGCGTCGTTGGCTGCGCTTTCCGCAATCGTGTAAATGCGGCGATTGAGGGCCTCACCCCGGTCGCGTACTGCGGTGGAGAGTTCCGCCAGGAAGTGCCGGGACGAGAGATCGTAGATGGTGTCGGTAGCGTCGAGGCGCAGGGCATCGATCCGGTATTGGGTTACCCAGTGAAGCGCATTCTGCAGGAAGAATCGCCGCACCGGGCCACTATCCGCGTCATCGAAGTTGATGGCTTCTCCCCAAGGCGTGCGGTGCCTCGCGGTGAAGTATGGGCCGAAATCGCGGAGGTAGTTTCCTTCCGGACCAAGGTGGTTGTAGACCACATCCAGCACTACGGCGATGCCTGCGAGGTGACAGGCATCTACGAATCGCTTCAGTCCGTGGGGTCCACCATAATGGTGCTGGACTGCGTAGGGAAACACACCGTCGTAGCCCCAGTTGCGTGCTCCGGGGCAGGCAGCAACCGGCATCAGCTCCACGGCGGTAACTCCCAAGTCTCGCAGGTACGGAATGCGCGCAATCGCGGCATCGAAAGTGCCCTCCGGGGTAAAGGCGCCCACGTGCAATTCGTAGATCACGTAGTCACGGAGCGGAATGCCGGGCCATGTGTCGGATCGCCACTCAAATGTGTGATCGACAACGGCGGACGGCGCGTGAACGCCTTCGGGCTGCCAGTGAGAAGCGGGGTCCGGACGTTCCAGTTTCTCGCCGAGCAAATAGGCGTAGCGGATTTCGCGGGCAGTAGTTTCGAGGATGGCTTCAAAGTAGCCGTCCCCCGTCGCTGTCATTTCCACCAGCCCGGTTGCCGGGGCGTGGACGCGCAGGGCCACCTTGCGATGGCGGGGCGCCCAGACGCAGAAATGCACCTCGCCTGCGCTAGTTCGCATTGCTCCCACGTCCAGCGACTGGGGTGCCGGGTTCCGCAGATGCGGTTCAGAGGATCGATTGCGGGGTAGTTCGCTCATCTTGTGGGCATCCCATGGGTAGTAAGCGCGGTGCTCCCACCGCGCCATGGGTGATTGCCTGATTGTGTGCCAATAGAGGGGAGCGCTGGCGCCACTATAGTGTTTCGGAGCATTCGGAATGACCGAAGCTTTCGCGTTCTCCGGCTATTGATGCATCCGCAAAAAATCCTTGCAAGTTCTCGTAATTAGGTTAAACTAAATTAGGTATGCCTAAAGACTATTTGCCTAGCTCGGAATCGATTGACGACTACCTGAAGGCGATCTACGAGATAGGCCAGGATAATCGCAAGGCGAGCACCACGGAGATTGCGAAGAAGCTCGCGATTGCCGCTGCCTCCGTCACTGGTATGCTGCAGAAACTGGCCGCGCAGACACCCGCGCTGGTGCGGTATGAGAAGCATCGAGGGGTTCTGCTGACGGTGGACGGTGAGCGGCGTGCGTTGGAAGTGATTCGCCATCATCGGCTACTTGAATGTTTCCTTCAAGACACGCTGGGCTACGAGTGGCACGAAGTACACCAGGAAGCCGAGCGTCTAGAACACTTCATCTCCGAGGACTTTGAGGAGAGAGTGGCGGCCCGTCTGGGCGACCCTGAGTTCGATCCACACGGCCATCCGATTCCCCGCAAGGACGGCAGCATTCCCGACTGCAACGACGCACCACTGCAAAAAGTGGCTGAGGGAGTAGCTGTGCGCGTGAGCCGCGTCTCTGACGAAGACCCATCCACCCTGCGGTTGCTGGCCGCGCATGGAGTGAAGCCCAACGTTGTTCTGCAAGTGGTGGAGCATCGCCGGACTGGCGATGGCTTCGCGCCGGATGGGACCGTGCTGCGGCGGCTTCCGGAAGCCCCGTTCACCGTGAGCGCGGAGGTGGCATCGCGTATTGCCGTTGAAGTGCTGGCGGAAACGCCCGCTCGCCGTGCACCAAAGGAAAGGAGCAGCAGGCCATGACCACCATTCTGATTGTTGCGCTCGTACTGGGCGGGTGGCTGCTCTACACGCTGTTGGTGCATCCCTCCATGCCAGGGGGACAGTTTCTGGCGTCACGGCGACGCCGTCACGAACGGGCCTTCTGGGAGGATGTGCTGCGGCAGATTCTGCTTATGCGGCAGGAGGGCCGCCCGGCGAGCGAGGAAGCGCTTGCTGGAGCTCTGGGCAAGTCGCTGACGGTAATCCGCGGAGTGCTATTGCGGATGACAGACCACGGTCTGCTGGAAACGAATGGTCCCGGCCAGGGTAAGGGTGAAGGCCTTCGCCTTACCGCTAGCGGCGAGCGTTGGGCACTCCATGTGTTGAGAGCGCACCGGTTGTGGGAAAGTTACCTGGCGGACGAAGCCCGGCTGCCCATGGAGCGGCTACACCATCAGGCAGAGCAGGCGGAGCACAGGCTCTCGGAGAAAGACCTGGAGGTCCTGGATGCACACTTGGGCTATCCGCTGGCTGACCCTCACGGTGATCCCATTCCTAGCGCGGAAGGCTTTCTGGCCGAGGCGCGGGGCATTGCGCTACAGCGCTGGGAAGGCGGTGAGGCAGTACGCGTGGTGCATGTGGAGGACGAGCCGGTGGAGCTTTTTGAGCAGTTGCTGGCTCGCGGCATCCGTCCAGGCATCCACCTGCGACTGGTAGCCACCCGGCAAGGAGCGCTGGAAGTGGAAGTGGACGGCCAGAAGGTACTGCTGCCCCCGGAACTGCTAGCCAACATCGAGGTGGAGGCCGACGTCCCGGTCTGGGCCAGCGACCCCAGCGTAAGGAAGCTATCACAATTGGAAACTGGCAGCGCCGCCGAGGTGGTTGCTCTGTCAGAAGCCATCCGCGGATTCAGCCGGCGCCGGCTGATGGACTTCGGGGTGACGCGCGGGGCACACGTGGAACCGGTGCTCGACAACGCCTTTGGGGATCCCCGTGCTTACCGGGTGCGCGGCGCCACCATTGGGATTCGCAATGAACAGGCGGAGCAGATTTGGGTACGCGCAGTGCAAGGGCATCACGCCACCGATAGTCCCCAGAATCCGGCAGTGCAGGCAGGGGCGGAGGTATAGCGATGGCGGCAACCAAACAAACGAACCCGACCGCGCCGGGGCACGATTGCGGCACCTGCGCCTCCCGCGTGGAACTCGAACAAATGGGCATCCGGCTGGATAGCTGGGACCACGTAGTAGCGCTGGCCGGCAACCCGAATACCGGCAAGAGTTCCGTCTTCAATTCCCTTACTGGCCTGAAGCAGCATGTGGGCAACTGGCCAGGGAAGACGGTTAGCCGCGCCGAGGGCGGCTTCCGCTTCAACGGACTGCGTTACAAGCTGGTGGATCTGCCGGGCACCTATTCATTGCTCTCGGCCAGCAAGGACGAGGAGATCAGCCGAGACTTTATTCTGTTTGGCAAGCCCGACTGCATCATTGTGGTTGCGGATGCCACCGCGCTTGAACGGAACCTGAACCTTGCGCTGCAGGTAATGGAGATTACAGGCAAGGTGGTGCTTTGCGTGAATCTACTGGATGAGGCCAAGCGCAAGGGCATCACGGTGGATTTGCGCAGCTTGAGCCGCGACCTCGGCGTGCCCTGTGTCGGCACTGTGGCGCGTACCGGTGAGGGGCTGGGTGACCTGATGCGGGTGGTGGCAGCGGTGATTGCAGGCGAGGTTGCCACCGTGCCGATACGCACCCAGGTGCCCGCCGAAGTGGAACGGGCACTCGATGAACTGGTGATGATGATCGAAGGTGTAGCGCCCGGATTGCCTAATGCGCGCTGGGTGGCCTGCCGCCTGCTTGACGGTGATTTGCGCATCCGGCAAGCGCTGCTGAGCGGTGAACTCGCAAGGCTCACAGATCGCCAGCAGGACGCGCCAGTCGCGGCGGCCCCCAGCCTTGTCTCCATCCAAGGAGCACAGTAAGCCGACCGCGAAGAAGGATAACGGATGCGATTCCAAGAGCCGCCTGAACTGCCATCACATACGCCGCTTCCCACTGGCCTTGCCGGTGCTGCCGGGTTTCCGGAGGTCACCGTTACGCAAGCCCCCGCGGAGGCAATTCTGTCTCGCGCCGATGCGCTGCGCCGGGATTTTCAGACCAACTTCCGTGACCAGATGGTGGAGAGCATCTATAGCCAGGCGATGGCATTGGCAGCGCGCTCAGTGCGCCGTGACGGCAACAACCGCTGGGACCTGGACCAGCGCATTGACCGCATCGTCACTTCGCCGGTATGGGGACTGCCGATTATGGCGGGGATGCTCGCTGTAGTGTTCTGGATCACCATCGTGGGTGCCAATGTATTCTCTGAGCTACTGTTTGACGGGCTCTTCCTGGTTGAGAGCTGGGGAGTCAGCCTGTTCGAGTGGCTGGGCGCTCCATGGTGGCTCACCGGTTTCCTGTGGAACGGCGTCTACCGAGGGCTCGCCTGGGTGGTGAGTGTAATGTTGCCGCCAATGGCGATCTTCTTTCCCATGTTCACGATTCTGGAGGACCTGGGCTACCTGCCCCGTGTGGCCTTCAACCTCGACTGGATCTTTCGCCGGGCGGGCGCACACGGAAAGCAATCGCTCACGATGGCGATGGGCTTCGGCTGCAACGCAGCGGGCGTGATCGCCACACGCATCATCGACTCGCCACGCGAGCGCATGATCGCCATCCTGACGAACAACTTTGTTCCGTGCAACGGACGCTGGCCCACCCTCATCATGCTGGCGACCTTATTCGTTGCGGCGGAGTTCCCGCCGGCAGTGGCTTCGCTGGCGGCAGCCGGCACGCTCCTGTTGGTGGTACTTCTTGGCGTATTGGTGACGCTGGTGGTTTCTGCGGTGCTCACGCGGACCTGGCTGAAGGGAGCGGCGTCGGCCTTCACGCTGGAACTGCCGCCCTACCGGCGACCCAGCATTCTGAGAATCCTCTACACCAGCCTGATGGACCGCACGCTGTTTGTGCTCTACAGAGCCATGTGGACCGCCGCTCCCGCGGGTGCGTTGATATGGGTTCTGGCAAACGTGCGTGTGGGCGACGAAAGCCTCGCGACAATGTTTGCGCGTATGCTGCAGCCGCTGGGCCGCGCGATTGGCCTGGATGGCGCTGTGATGCTGGCCTACATCATCGCCATTCCCGCCAACGAAATTGTGGTGCCCACGCTCATGATGGTCTACGCCAAGAGCAGCATGATGATGCAGGAGGGCGGCTATGAGGCCATTCGCGTACTTCTGGTGGACCAGAACGGTTGGACGATGCTGACGGCGGTGAGCCTCATGCTCTTCTCGCTGCTCCACAATCCCTGCGGTACCACTATCCTCACCATCTGGAAGGAGACGGGTAGCCTGCGGTGGACACTGTTAGGGGCACTGATGCCACTCGCCATCGCGTTTGGAGTATGCTTTGCGCTAGCCAGTGTGGCAAGGCTCTTGGGGGCTGCTGGATAGCCACGGAGCTACTGCGAATCGCGCCAGTCCGGCTGCATGCCGCCCTGCGGATAGGAATCAGTGAGAACGCTGGCAAGCAAGGCTGGAGTCATCGCCTGGTAGTTCCAAAATTCACTGCGGTGCTCACGGCGATAGTGCATGAAAAATCCAACCCGCGCCACGCTGCGGTACCACAGCGAACGCATCAGCCATCCCTGGCCAGGGAACTCCTGCTGCTCCGCGACGGCTTTGGTGCCTTTCTGGACCTGCACAAAGATCCAGCCGAGGTTCACCGTTTCGCGCAATTCGCCTTCCGCGCGCCGCCACTCACCCGTGGCTTTGTCGATCCAGATGACGCCCATGGTTTGGGTGAAGATTCTTCCGTAGCGGTTGCGCGGCTGGTAGCCGGCCCGAGGCGTGGCGAGCAACTTGTAGCAAAGGCGTCCCTTAACTTGTTCTTCGCCCGCGAGCGTGAACTCGAAGGCGCGGGGAATCTCAGACACGGCGTCGCGATACTCGCGCTGCTTACGTTCATAGGCTTCGATACGCTGGCGGCGTTCGCGCTCGGTCTCGGCCTTGCGTATATCCATCACCCGGCGCAAGAAATCCCGGCTGGCGGCGAGCGCCTCGGCGGATTGCGACGTTCCGTCCTCCTCAAGCAGAATACGCTGCGGGCTGCCTTCGATCAGCAACACGTCATGCACCTTCTCCCGTGTGGACCGTGCTTGCCCGTCGCCGTCGAGGTCTCTGTTTAGCACGCGCTCCCGGTAAGCAAGCGCCTTCTCGCGCGCCGCATTGGCCTCCTGCAGGGCAACCGCACGCTGCACCAGGGCCAAGGGGTTCACCTGGGCTTGGCCGCTTGCGGCGATAGCGCTCGCCCAGACGGCGGCAGACAGCACGAGAAGAGGGACCAAGTTTTTGCCTGAAGCACTAGAAGCCATGTCACTCATACACTAGCTAAACAGTGTTCTTCGAAATCCATCCTGGATACGCTCCACCTCTGAGAGGTTGTGCCGCAGAAGATCGTGATTCCAAAAATCCAGTGTGTCGCACTGGCAGCAATCGGCAGCGCGACGGCCAATTGCCTCGTACTCCACCCTCATTTCTCTTCGCAGATCTTCTGCCTCTCTCGATGAACCTAGGATGAAGACGCGTTCGGCCACTTCAGGAGGTACTCTTTTGACGGCATCTTTCAATCGTGAGGACGAATTATCGAAATCGATCAGGAGCAACAGGTGGCGTGTGCGGTACTGCCGCATCGTCCTTAGGAATTGCCCCTCAACCTGTTCAACTGCTTTCACCCAGCCACCTGCAGGCGGCATCACTTGAATCTGACGCACTCTGGTTAATGGGATGCCGCCCAGAAAACCCGTCGCCAGTTGACGGTACGCGTCGTCTTCGGGCAGTACTATCCAATGATCTAGTTCCCGATTGACGCTCATTGGCCAATATCACCAAGGATTAGGGAGTTGATTAGGTCTCCGTCCACATGCAGGTCACTGAGGCGTGAGGTCCGAGTTGGTTCCAGGTGGCTTCTGCGCTCAAGCAGAAGCGTATTGTCATCTGAGAACTTCCGAATCGCTTCGGGGTTGTGCGACGTTGCGATGAACTGTCCGCCCGACGCAAACTCGTTGCGAAGCGTTTGAACGAAGTGCCCAACCTCGGAGAGCGCCAGGAAGTTGTCGGGTTCGTCCCAGAAACAACAGAGCGGGCCATAAGCCCTATTGGCGGCAATGACCAGAGCGCAAATCAGAAAGCACTTCTCACCGTCGGAAAGATCTTCGACGCCTAGCTTGATCCCGCCATGTTCATTCTTGAAATGAAGCACCAGGCGTCTTGCATCAGTACCCGACGATGGGTTCTGAATATCACTGAGGTCAGGCATCACAGATTGCAGGTAGCTGTCGATCTGCCGGTAGGCGGATGGAGCATGAGCAAGGACACCCGAGAACCAATCGGCGAAGTTTGAAAGCGGTGTATTGGGGTGCAAGGTTTCGTTTCGAGATTCGCCGGTCATTAAAGACGGGTTCGGTCGCAGAATCAACAGGCGGGAGAGCCACTCCCTGAACATGGAAACCGGATCGTCTGTGGATTGCTGTTGAATGAGGGGTAATGCAACCAAGTGCCAGTCGATGAGGAACACAGACTCCCGCTGCGCGGATTGAGCCCGGCGAACGAGGCTTACTTGAGCGCGGTCCCTAGTGTAAACGCGCTCGCCATTTACCGTAAGGGACTCGTCAAATACCCTAAGCTCCCTGAAGCCCGCTGGCAATTCGAAAGCGACCTCATAGTCAAAAACCCGCGATTGGATGTCCGCCTGGATTGCAAGGCGGATTGGCGCGCCGGTTGCGTGAAACGCGAAATCGTTCGGAGTAACGAGATCTCCAACTCGATTCGTGCCGCGAGCGAGCCTCTGAAGGACCTCTATTGCGTTGGCAATCGTGGTCTTTCCGCACCCGTTCTTCCCGATCAACAAGATGGAAGTATCCTCGGCGATTGGAAGCTCGAAGTTCTGCAAGCAGCGATAGTTATTGACGTAGAAGCGCCGAATCACAACTCGATGATATCGGAAAACGCTGGCGGGAAATTCCCGCGCGGATGCGCAGGAATTGATACGAAGGAAGTGTGGCGGAGAGAGAGGGATTCGAACCCTCGATAAGGTTTCCCCTATACACGCTTTCCAAGCGTGCGCCTTCAACCACTCGGCCATCTCTCCGGATGGGCGCTGTTTCCGGCGCGGATGGGCAACCGGCGGTGGAACTTACTCCAGCGCAATTCTTCATTTTATCACGGCTCTGGCGGGAGGATTATTGCTTGGCACCCGCAACCAACAAGAACCATTCTTAGGATTCCGCCGAGCCTGGCAGCGCGCCGAGGTGAGGCAGCACATGCCGTCCGCTGGCCGCGTCGCCCTCAATCACCATGCAGGTGCTGGTGGCGAAGGCCACCATGCGGTGGCTGCTGTCGATGAGGCGGCATTCCATCAGCCCCGTCGTCTTGCCTCGATGCAGCACCAGCCCTTTGGCATGCACCGTTTTGCCGAACACCGGGCGCATGTAATTGATCTTCAATTCCAACGTCGTGAACGCCTTCTCCGCGGGCACTGTGGTGCCATACGCGAGACCCATGGCGGCATCAGCCGCAGCACAGAGGATTCCGCCGTGTACCGTTCCCATGATGTTGCGGTGGAACGGTTGCGGATCAAACGACACAGTCACCTGCCCGGCTTCCGCGTGCGTGATGCGCAGGCCGAGATGCTCAGCCAGCGGCATGCGGAACTGGCCCGACTCCATCGCCTGCAACAGAAGTTCGAGCAAGGTGGGTGCAGGAGTATCGGCCATAGAGAGAGTGTAGACCGAAAATGCGAGCGCGAAGCTCCTTGGCGGCGCTTCCCGCTCGCCCCTATCGAATGGGAGAGAAGGGCAGGCCCGTGTAAGTGGCGTTGCTGATGCTTGACACCACCTCTCCATCGCTCAGCCCTGGGCTGCGCTTCAGCTTGTCCCATTCAGGGCTGGTGGCGAATTTCCGCCAGGCGTCGGCACGCTCGGCGGCGTTCGGGAAGGCCACCATGTAGGTGAGGTTGGGAATGCGGCTGCCCACCATCGCCTCGCCGAAAAACACTGGCTGCAACCCGTACTTGCGGAAGATGGCGATTTCGCCGCCCTCCTCAAACATGCCGATCTTCTTGCCGAGCGACACCGGGTCGTCTGATTCGTATACGCGCAACTCGAACAAACGGGAACCCTCGCCCTTTGGTATTTCCACCTTAGGCACAGTGGCGAAGGCGCGGAACAGCGACGACTCCACCCGTTCATAGACGCGGCCCTTGCCGTGGATCTCCGCGATTGCTGCTTTGTATTCCTTGTCGGCGTTCAGGCGATCCTGGACCTCCACCATCGCGGTGCCCGAGCTGTAGCTGAACAGGCAAAGCACGTGCGGTTTATCTGGCCCGATGTCGTTATTGAAGAAGCCCATGGCTTCCACACCGGCGCGCTTCAGCGCTGGGGCGTAGGCCTTCTCCAGAAACGAAACATAGCGGTTCCGGTGGTTCTCGGGCGTATTCCGGAACGAGATCTTGCGCAATTCCAGCAGGGAGCGGGACGATCCGGTTCCCTGGGCCATCGCGGACGAAAGGGACAGCGCGGAAGCGCTGCCGGCGGCGAGAAGATTTCTGCGTGTCATGCTGCTAGAAACTTTATCGCAACCGGCCAGCAAACGGGTTTCGAGGGTTGGAGGCAGGCGTCGTCCCAGGTCAGGCGTTTGTGCCTCGCATTTTTTCGCGCAGCAACCGACGATCTTCGCTAAAATGGAAGATTCGGGCTGTAGCGCAGCCTGGTAGCGCGCTTGCTTGGGGTGCAAGAGGTCGTGGGTTCGAATCCCGCCAGCCCGACCATTCCCCTCCTTTTCCGTCCCTTGCCTTGATGAACCCATCCAGTCTGCCGAGCGGTACTGCTGGTTGTATGGGACGATTACCTGCGCGATGATAAAACTCGCCAATGCGCCAGTGCTTCTCCATTCACACGCTACTGCTTTTAGCCATGGCCTTGATGACTGTGCTCTCCCCTGCTGCCGCGCAGGAGACTTCGTTATCCGCTCAGCCGCCAGGCGGCCCGGAATGGCAGGCCGAGGATGGCCGATGGCGGAGCCTGTTTGACGGGGGCAGCCTGGAGGCTTGGCGGTTTCTGCACGGCAAACCCATCGATTCGCGCTTCTGGACAGTGGAGGACGGCCTGTTGCGCACGTTGCCCGGCGGCCAGTGGGGCGCCGACATCATCAGCAAGGACACGTTCGACAACTTTGCCTTCTGCGCGGAGTGGAAGGTAGCGACCGGCGGCAACTCGGGAATTCTTTATAACGTGCGTGAGGACCAATGGCGCGGGCAGGATTCTGTGCCGGGCCGCGTCCGACGGGCTTGGCTTTACTTGGGCGGGGTGACGCTGCTGGCTGTGTTCCTGCTTCTTTTGCGGCGTGGCTTTCTGCGGCACGACATGGCGCGCGCGTTGGTGCTGGGCTTGTACCTGGCCTGGCTTGCGCATAGCCTGCATCCGTTTGAGCGCTTGCTGGCCTACGCGCACTACATGCAGAACTGGAAGGCGGCTGGGCTGGAACTGCAGATTTACGATGATGACGCTCATCGCGGCTCCACCCTTCAGCCCAGCCATGGGAACGGGGCGCTTTGCGATATTTTTCCTCCCACGTCGCGGGAAAGCCGTCCGGCTGGCGATTGGAGTGAATCTTGCCTGGTGGTACAAGACGTGCGCGTGCGGCATTGGCTGAATGGCGTGGAGGTGCTGGCCTACGACCTGGAATCTCCTGAATTTCAGCAGGCCGTGGCGCGGAGCCGCTATCGCAGCATTGCCGGGCTCACGCGGAAAGCGCCAATGCGCGTGGCACTGCAGAACCACGACGGCCAAATCACCTGGTTCCGCCGGGTACGCGTAAAGCCATTGCCGTGACGATATGCGATTGTTAGCTGCGCGCCAGAGCAATCAGGCGGTCTTCGAAGGAAAAGTCGAGGTCGGTTCGGCGCGTTCCGGACTCGACATACCAATCGAAAGTTTGCTTCAGGCCTTCCGCGAAATCAGTGGGTTCAAAGTGCAGGCGCTCAGAAGCTTTGTCAATCCGCATCCCGATGGGGGGGATGTCGAAGTACACCGCGAAGTAGAGCGGGTCGTGCATGAAGTTGCCACCCTCACTTTGGATGACCTCGCGCGGGATGTGCACGACATTCGCTTCCACTCCGGCCGCTGTCGCAAGGGAATGCACCAGATTCAACTGGCTGATGGGCCCGCGGTTGCCCACATTGAACGCTTCACCAACCGCCGAGGGTTCCTCGATCACACGAAGGCAGCAGGTCACCAGATCCTGGACATGCACGAAGTGCATCAGGCGGCTTCCATCGTCCGGCACGATAATGGGGCGGTTTAGCAGAAGCCGGTCCCAGAAGAACGCCTCACGGTAGAAGGGGTTGCGCGGACCGTAGATAAACGGTGGCCGCATGGTCACCACCGGCAGTCCTTTCTGCTGGTGGAGTTTGAACAGGGCGCGCTCACTCTGCGCCTTCTGGCGGCAGTAAGAATCGGGGCAGTCATCACCTGCCAGTTCGTCGTCCTCAATGTGATCGAGACCGGTGAAGTAGGCGGCTACGCTCGACATGAAAACATAACGCTGCAGACGGTCCGGCCCAGCCGCCATTGCACTGGCTCGTACTTGGTCAGCCGTTGTGCCGCGCTCCCAGTCGTACACGTTATCGAACACGACATCAAAGCGTGCATCAGCCAGTACGTTCTTCATGGCCTCTGCGTCGTTCCGATCTGCCTGCAGATTCTGGATGCGGGGGTCAAGGCTATGGCTGGACCGCCGGTGGAGAATGGTGACGTCGTGTCCCTGTTTAAGGAGTTGCGTGCTGAGTCGCTCGCCGATAAACAGGTTGCCACCGATAATCAGAACTTTCATGATTGGGAAGAAAAAACGGAACGGGCCATCAACGGCCCGCTCCTCCATTGTAATCGCTAGTCGTAGTATTCCAGACCCAGGTGCGTGATCAGGTTCTCGCCCCGCATCCAGCGCAAGGTGTTCTTCAGCTTCATCAGTTGGATGAAGATGTCGTGCTCGGGGTAAAGCCCGGGGGCGGTCATTGGACCCTTGAAGTAAAACGAGAGCCACTCCTGGATGCCTCGCATGCCCGCTCGCTGCGCGAGGTCAGTGAAGAGCACCAGGTCAAGCACCAGCGGCGCCGCGAGGATTGAATCCCGGCACAGGAAGTTCAGCTTGATCTGCATTGGGTAGTTCAGCCACCCGAAAATGTCGATATTGTCCCAGCCCTCTTTGGCGTCACCGCGTGGCGGATAGTAGTTGATGCGGACGACGTGGTAAAGGTCCTTGTAAAGCTCCGGGTAAAGATGAGGCTGGAAGATGCTGTCAAGCACAGAGAGCTTCGTCTCTTCCTTTGTCTTAAAGCTGCCAGGATCGTGCAGCACCTCGCCGTCGCGGTTGCCAAGGATGTTGGTGGAGAACCAGCCGGAAACCCCCA
>JAHCHD010000052.1 GCA_026129915.1 Bryobacterales bacterium | reverse complement strand
TCGACACTGCCGAACTGCTGGATGAGGTCCCGGGCGCCTTTGTCGCCGATCCCCGGCGCACCGGGAATGTTATCGACGGCGTCGCCCTTCAAGGCGAGCAAGTCAACCACCTGGGCGGGACGCACACCCATAAACTCGACGACGCCGGCTTCGTCATAGCGCATGTCGTCCTTCATAGGATTCAGCATGGTGACCTGGGGGGTGACTAACTGCAGCATGTCTTTGTCGCTGGAGACAATCACCACGTCCATCGCGGAGGACGCTTGTGCGGCCAGGGTACCGATGACGTCGTCGGCTTCAAAGCCCGTCGCCTCGATTACCGGTACGCGCATGGCTTCCAGCAAACGCCGAATGTCGGGGATCTGCTGAAGGAGGTCGGGGGGCGTCTCGGACCGGTTTGCCTTGTAGTCCACGAACAGTTCGTTACGGAAATTGGGGCCGTCGCTTTCAAAAACTGCCGCCAGATAGTCCGGCTGGTACTGCTCGCGGAGGCGCCGGATCATGTTGTTGAAGATGTAAGTGGCCTCTGTGGGTACTCCCTTCGAGGTGCGCATCGGAGCGACGGAGGAGCGGGCTCGTGCATGGTAGGCCCGGAAGATGAATCCAAAGCTGTCAATCAGGAAGAGCGTGGGCCGGACCATGCCCCATGATAGCCAAAGTGCCTGGAAGAGCAGGAGGAATTGTGCGGGCCTGAGGGGTCGCGAACCAGGCACGAGCCAGCCACGAGCCAGCCACGCACCGGCGCCGGGGATCCGTCCTGCGGAGAAACCGTTGACGTACTCATCGGCACGTGGCGGGATGCGGAATGTGGCCGCCAATGCGAAGGCAAGGGCCTCGGCGACTCGTTAACACTCGTTACCGGCCTGATCCTGCAACGGAAGCTATGTGTCAGACGTAAACGGAATGATGGTACTCATCACGGTCTGTAGGTGTGGTGATTCAGCCACATAGTGAGGAAAATAAGTCACTCACTTTGAGTAATTTAGCAGAATTCTGTTGCCCAAACTTGGGCTACACTAGACGAAGGGAACCATGACAAACTTGCGCTTCGAATGCACCCTTCGTAAGCCCGTCTCCGCAAAGGGAGTAGGACTGCACAGCGGGGTACCGGTTTCGATCACATTGCGTCCTGCCCCTCCGGGCACAGGAATCGTTTTTCGACGGACGGATCTGGAAGGGTTTGAGATTCCGGCGCAATGGAAGTATGTGGCGCGAGTGAGCTACGCCACCAGTCTTATGCGCAAGGGCGTCCTGATCTCTACCACGGAGCACCTGCTGAGCGTGTTTGCCAGCATGGGGGTAGACAACGCATACGTCGACATCGACAACCTGGAAGTGCCGATATTCGATGGAAGCGGGCTGCCGTTCGTGGAGATGATCGAAGAAGCGGGTGTGCGCGCGACGCGCCGTCTGCGCAAGTACCTGCGGATCCGGCGTCCCATGACTCTGGAGGACAAAGGCAAAAGAATCACGGTGCTGCCGTCAAGCGGGCTGGTGGTGAGTTGTGAGATTTACTTTGAACATCCGCGAGTAGGCCGGCAGGCGATGGAGATGCATCTGAGCGCGGATCGCTATGCGCGGGAGATTGCGCCCGCACGGACCTTTGGTTTCGAGAGGGAATTGGACGCGATGCGCGAGATGGGCTTGATTCGTGGAGCGACACTCGAAAGTGCGGTGTGCTTTACGCCGGACGGTGTGCTGAACGAGGGCGGACTACGTTTCGAAGACGAGCCATGCCGCCACAAGTTCCTCGACCTGATTGGGGATTTCGCCCTGCTGGGCCGGCCTCTGCTGGCTCATGTGATTGCGGAACGAGCAGGCCATGCGCTGCACGTGGCGATGGTGCATAAGATCATGTCCGATCCTTCGTGCTGCGAGACGGTGACTTTTGACCAATTGGCATCGCTGGTGACAGAATCGCTAGTGGCTGCCGATGGAATTTCGTAGCTGGTTGGCGGGAAACTGCAGGGCCAGAACGCATTCCCCAGCAGGCGCAAGCGACCCAGCGCGAACCGTGTTTTCCTAACGTCCGAATCGTCTGCCAACCCTGTCCCAAACCGTGGCGAACCAAAGCAAAGCGTCCATTCCATCGTGGCTCCTGCCCCCCAATGTAATTACCTATGCCCGCTTGGTGCTTGCGCCAATGGCTGCACTGGCGGTTGTCGAGGGGCGTCACGTGGAAGCCTTATGGCTGGTGATGTTGGCGGGTTTCTCTGACGGTCTGGACGGGTTTCTCGCAAGACACTTTCGTTGGCGAACCCGGCTCGGGAGCTACTTGGACCCGCTGGCGGACAAACTCCTGCTGGTGCTCGTGTTTCTTGCTCTTGCCGTCTCGGGTACGTTGCCCTGGATTGTGGTTGTGCTATTCGGCGTTCGGGACGTGTGGATCTTGGCGATGGTTGCGTACGCTTGGCGGACGACGCCAATCAGGGAGTTCCCTCCGCAAATGATTGGCAAGGTGACGACCGTGAGCCAGATCATACTAGCACTCACGCTGCTGGTGGGGAACGCCTACCCACTACTGGTGCCGGGCTGGGCGGTGCCGTTGGCGCTGATTTCGGCCAGCGCGCTCACTGCCGTGAGTGGTGTGGATTATACGGTGGTCGCGCTGCGCCGATATCGGGCGTGGCGGGAATCCGCAGGCGAACGCCCGTGAATTGACGCCTCTCCAGGGCGGGTATAGTCTAAGAGTCGTGGGCTCTCTTGTGCGCTACCTGCCAGCTGTGTTCTACCTTCGGGTGGGGTTAGTGCTGGCATGCCTAGCGGCACTCATTCTACTGGTGGGTCGCTATACACTAGGTGTGCTTCCTGTTTTTCTGCTAGTGGCTGCTGCTGCCGTCTCGGTTTTGTATCTGTTCCTTAGGGCTCCAATTGAGGTTCACGATAGCCATCTGCAAGTGGGCCGGCGGATCATACCGTGGGAATCGGTGAGCCACGTTTGGTCGCCCTCGCTGCAGGCTCCACTGGTGCTGCCGCTGACCCTTGATAGCGAACGCAGCTACGTACTCATGTATCCGGGAAGCCGGGAGAGCGCGCGCAAGCTGCTGCATCAGGTGCGTCGCCACGCGCGCTTCGCGCTGATTGATGGACTGCCGTACCGCCAGTATTGGGACGAAGATCTGGAAAATTTCCGTGACCGGTGCCTCGTGACGGACCAGCAATGGAACGTGCTCAGCGAGGAAGACGAGCAGGAAGTGGAACAGCTCTTCAAGAAACTGCGGAATGAGGGCAGCCTCCACCGGCAGGAGTCAGAGGGCCAGAGTTCCTGATATGGTGTCGGGACGCCGGAAGTGGATCTTCGCCACCTTTCTGCTCTGTGTGGTGCTAGCGATTAGCTACCGTTGGTGGCTTCCGTTGCCGGGCACATTTCTGCTTTACTCAAACATGCAAGGGAAGGCGGACGGGCTGATTGTTCTGGCTGGCGACTATGCCGGATACCGGATCCAGGCTGGCGCGGAGCTTGTGACGGCGGGCTATGCGCCGATTGCCCTGATCAGTGGGAACAACTGGTACTTCGGCCTCTGGGAGAGCGACATTGCCATTGATTTTGCGGTGCGGCACGGACAGTCGCGCGAGCTGTTTGAACCCTTTCGCCACCAGGCCACCAGTACTGACGAAGAGCTGCAACTGTTGTTCGCCGAAGCGTTGCGACGCGGGTGGAAGCGAGTGATCCTGGTGACTAGCAACTTTCACACGCGGCGGACCGGGATGCTGGTGAACCGGAATCGTCCGGCCGGTCTGGATGTGCAGATCTTTGGCGCGCCCGACCGGTATTTCCAGCCTGAGCGGTGGTGGTGGCACCGGGAAAGCCGAAAGACTCTCTTTTTTGAGTGGACCAAGCTGATGGCCGCGATGGCGGGGGGCCTGTGAGCGCGGAAACGGCGCGGGCCACAGTAAGCCTGCGGGAAGTCCGGGAGGCATTTGGGTTCCTGGCCCCCTACTTCCGTCCCTATCGTGTGTCCATGGCGATGGGAATGGGGGCACTGCTGCTGAAGAACGCCGCGGGCGCCGCGATGCCACTGCTGATTAAGGCGGGTGTCGACTCCCTGGAGACAAACTTCAATTTTCAGGCAACGCTTGCCATCTGCGGCTGGATGGTGGTGGTAATCCTGCTGAAGGGCTTCTTTCAGTACTGGATGCGCGTGCTGCTGATGAATGTGTCGCGTGACATGGAATACGATTTGCGCCGCGACATCTTTGGGAATCTCGTGCGGTTGTCGAGTGACTTCTATGCGAGGACGCGAACGGGCGATGTGCTGGCGCGCGCGACCAACGACCTGAACGCGGTGCGCATGATGGCCGGCCCGGCCGTGATGTACTGGACGGAAACCGTCACGCTGGCCATTGTGGTGCTGGCCCTGATGGTGGCCGCCGATTGGAAGTTAACCCTGGCGGCGCTGCTGCCTGCCCCCGTGGTGAGTGTGGTGGTAGCGGTACTGGGGCAGAAGATTCACCAGTATTTTCAACTGATTCAGGAGAAGTTCTCCGACATCAGCAGTATGGTTCAAGAGAACTTGCAAGGAGTTCGAGTGATCAGAGCCTATGCCCAGGAAGAGGCGGAGCAAGACCGCTTCGCGCGGCTAAATGACGATTACATTCGGGACAACCTGAAACTGGCCAAAGTGTCAGGGCTGTTCATGCCTGCGCTCGAGTTCCTGATTGGAGTGTCGTTCCTGATGGTGCTTGGGGTAGGTGGCTGGCGCATGCTGCAAGGGGAACTAACCGTGGGCCAGTACGTGATGTTCAACACCTTTATGGGTCTGCTGGTATGGCCGATGATTGCGATGGGTTGGGTGGTGAACCTCACCCAGCGAGGGTTGGCGTCACTCAAGCGCATTCGCGGTTTTCTGGAGGAACGGCCGAGTATTGATGATCCTGCAGGGGGCGGGCTACACCGGGAGCTCAAGGGTGGGATTGGCCTTGAGGCGGTGAGCTTTCAGCACGACACAGGCTATGCTCTGCGAGACGTGAGCCTGACGGTGAAACCCGGTGAGACCGTGGCCATCATCGGCCCCACCGGCGCGGGCAAGAGCACGCTGGCCAAGCTGATTCCGCGGCTGATTGAGCCCACCAGCGGCACGGTACGGATTGATGGCGCGCAGGTGGCGACATACGCGCTCGATAGCCTGCGCGGGCAGATCGCTGTGGTGCCCCAGGAAACCTTCCTGTTTTCCGCCACACTGGGCGAGAACATCGCATTTGGAGTACCTGCCGCAAGCGACGAAGAGATACGGGAGGCGGCGGAAGTGGCGGGTCTAGGGCCTGACCTGGAGACCTTCCCGGAGGGCCTGGGAACTCGGGTGGGCGAGCGGGGGTTGACGCTATCCGGCGGGCAGAAACAGCGTGTGGCCATCGCGCGGGCGCTGCTGGTGAACCCGCGAATTCTGATTCTGGACGATGCCCTGGCCAGCGTGGACAATATCACCGAGGAACGCATTCTGAACGCGCTGCGAGCACGCATGCAGGACCGCACGACGTTACTAATCTCGCATCGCGCCTCCACAGTCCGCGAGGCCGACCGAATCGTGGTGCTGCGCAACGGGCGAATTGCGGAGCAGGGTACGCATGCGGAATTGCTGGCGCGCAACGGCTACTACGCCGATCTTTGTGCGCGCCAGCAGATGGAAGCCGAGCTGGAAGCGATCTCCTGAATCGGGTTGTCTAGCGCTGTACCCGGGCAGAACCGCCTGCGGCGAAGGCGCGCACCTGGTCGAGCGTGGCCATGGTTGTATCTCCGGGGGTGGTGGTAAGCAATGCTCCGTGAGCCCATCCCAGCTTCAGCGCGGCTTCCGGTTCCTCACCCGTCAAAAGGCCATAGATGAATCCAGCGGCGAAGCCATCGCCGCCACCGATTCGACAGTGGACATCGAGTTCTGCCGTGGGCGAGACGTAGGTTTGGCCGTCAATCCAGGCCACGGCGCCCCAGCTGTGGTGATTGGTGGAGTGTACTTCCCGCAACGTGGTGGCCACCACCTTGATGTTGGGAAACTTGGCGGTTACGTTGCCAATCATGCCGAAGAACGCGGACGGGTCAAGCTTGCTCTTGGCGGCCACTTCGGGGCCAGGGATCCCCAGGCCAAGCTGCAGGTCTTCTTCGTTGCCCACCAAAACGTCTACGTGGTCTACGATGCGCTTAATTTGGGCGACGGCCCGCTCGTGTCCCCCAACGATGTTCCAGAGCTTGGCGCGGTAGTTAAGGTCAAACGACGTGGTGGCGCCGGCTGCTTTAGCGGCTTTCATGCCTTCCACAATCACCTCGGCCGTGGTCTCAGAGAGCGCGGCGAAGATGCCGCCGCTGTGGAACCAGCGGACACCCCCGCCGAAGATGGATGCCCAGTCAAAATCCCCAGGCTTCAACTGCTGGGCAGCTTCGTTGGAGCGGTTGTAGAACACGATTGGCCCGCGTACACCCAAACCGCGATCGCTGTAGACGGTGGCCATGTTGGGGCCGTGCACCCCGTCATGCGTGAAGTTCTTGTAGAACGGCTTTACGCCCATCGCCTTCACACGCTCCGCGATCAGGTGGCCAATTGGGTAATCCACCATCGCGCTGGCCACCCCTGTGGAAAGTCCGAAACAGTCAGAGAGGTTAGCGGCCACGTTGAACTCGCCTCCACTAACGTGAATCTGGCATTCCGTGGCTTTGCGGAAGGGAATGATACCGGGGTCAAGGCGGTGGACAAGCGCACCAAGGGAGAGGAAGTCGAGTGCGCCGTCAGGCCGGATGTTTAAGCCGTATTTCATGGATTCTCCTGGGAAGTAGCTGACCAAAAGGAATAGTGTATCGAACTGTGCCGCTGAGCCAGTCGCAGTGCGGAGCCCCGCTTGCACAGGGCTCCGCTATCTGAGCTCGCGCGGCGTGATGAGCGTTCCGTCTTCCACGGTATCGTCCGGGTGACGAACAATCTCGTCGCCCTCGCCAAGACCATCCAGAACCTGTGCCGAAAGGCCGTTGCGCTGGCCGATGGTCACTTCGCGGCGCTTTGCGTGCTCGCCCTCGCGGACAAAGACGGCCCAGCCTCCATTCACACGGAAGAGCGCGCTAGCGGGCGCCTGTAGCACCTGTTCCTCCTGCCAGAGGACAAAGCTCGCCTCCACCCGGTATCCATCGCCAAGGCGGCTCCAGTGCTCCTCCGGGGAACCAATGTCGGCAATCACGCGAACGCGCTGCTCCTCGACGCCCAACGCAGAGACCTTTGTGAACGCGGTAGGTTCAATGGAGCGCACAACGCCTTCGAGGGGCTGTTCGCCACCCCAGCGCTCCAGAACAACCGCAGTGCCCGGATGCAACTTCACAGCGTCGGCGGAGAGCACTTCCACAGCAATTTCGAGCGAGCGGGCATTGCCGAGTTCGAGGAGCGGATCGCCCGGTTGGACGGGGCCCTCGCTCTTTCGGACCACCGAGAGTACGCGACCCGCCACCGGGGAGATCACACGAACCAAATCGCCTTTTGGGCGAATCTCCGTATCGGCAGGTTCCAGCAGGGTGGCGCGGGCTGCCGCGACCTCCGCTTCGGCTACAGCTACCGCGCTTTCGAGGGCTTCGAGGGTGGCATCGACACGGCGTTTCTCAGTGCGCGCACGCTCCAACTGCTCTGCGGGCAGGTCGCCCGACTGCACCAGGCGCTGCACGCGGGCCAATTGCCCCTCCCAATAGGAGGCGTCCGCACGGGTTGCGCCGATCCGGCTTTGCGATTCGAGGAGCGCTGCCTGGGCCCGCTCCACCCGAGCTTGAGCCTCCGCGCGGGTGCGGTGATCAAGCACCGCGGCGCGTTGCGGTTGCGGGTCAAGCAGCGCCACCACCTGGCCAGCACGCACGGTGTCGCCCACTTCCAGGCTGATGCGGCGCGCATAGCCGGCCACAGGGGCATGCACTACGAACCGATCCTTCACGCGGGTCTTGCCTTCCTCTTCGATGGTCACCCGCATGGGACCCCGCGCGACGCGGGCGATTTCCACCGCGATAGGACTTGGACGGAAGCCCCATACCACCAGCGCCACCACACCCACTGCCACCACGGCGATGCCCACCCATCGTTTCCACTTCACCGTTCGTTTACTCCTTTGTCTTCAGTACGGCCACCAGGTCTAAATGATCGAGCTTGCGGCGGACGATCCACCCGGATAGTAACGCGGAAACCAGCACAACAGTGGCGGCAAACGCGTAGGTGCTGTGCTGGATAATCAGCGGGAAGCGATACAGTTCCGTCTGGAAGCCCATCAGCATCAGAGCGCCGAGAGACCTGCCGATGACGAAACCGAGAGGGATGCCAGCGAGTGTGAGCACCGCTAACTCTCCCAGCAGAATGAAAGAAATCTCGCCCCGTGTGTAGCCAAGCACACGCAGGCTGGCCAACTCGCGGCTGCGTTCCGACAGCGCGATACGGGCGCTGTTGTAGATGACGCCAAACGCGATGCTCCCCGCCAAGATCGTGTTGAAGAAGGCAAAGAATAGCATTTGCTGGGCCATGGTGTCGTAGAAGTTTCGTAGCGCCTGCAACCGCAAGGTGCTCCCTGCCACGCGGGGGATCTCTTTGAGGTCGCGAAAGATCTGCGACTGTGCGTCACTATCTGCCGTAAGGTAGACCCCGGTAATGGCGGAACCTTCGCGCATCATACGGTTCAGTGCTGGCAACTGCATATAGCCGTACACGCCAATCCATTCGTTCACGACGCCCACCACGGGCACCTGGCGTACCGGACGGCTCCCCTCAAGCACCTCCACAGTGAGCAAGTCGCCAACACCGATGCCAAGCATCCCGGCCAGATGGTCAGTGAGGAGGATGCCGTCGGGCGGTGTGTCGACCTGCTTGATGGAGCGGGTGAGAAGGCGATGCATGTTTCCGTTAGGAGTAAGCCCTTGAATGGAGGTCCGAAAATGGCGATGCTCAAACCGAAAGTCCGCGGGAACGTTGCGAAAGGGCTCCACGTAGTTCACGCCACGCATGGCCAGCACGGAGTGCATGGCGGCCCGCGACGCGGGTTCAATAAAGGTAATGGTCATGTCGTCGCGCTGGGAAACACGAAACTGGAGGTCCACCAGATAGTCAGCCGAATCGCCGAAAAACTGCCCCGTTACGAGCACGGCGCAGGCGAATGCGACACCGATTACCGAAAGCATGCTCTTCACCGGACGCCGTTCGAGATTACGGATGATCATCCGGCTGGGTTGGGAAAGCAAGCGGCCCAGGCCCATCCGCTCAGCGAAGCTGACGTGGTAGCGCGCGGGCGGGGCCGGCTGCATGGCCTCGGCGGGGGGGAGTCTTGCTGCTGCGTATACCGAGTAGAAGACCCCGGAGACTGCGGCTACTGAGCAGATGGCGGAGGCGGTGAGGGCGATGGACGGGCTAACGTGGAAGAGCATGTATGGGAAGCGGTAGTAGTCCATGTACACGCTGCTCATCGCACTGCCCAGCGATGCACCGGCAGCGATACCCATGGCAGCTCCCAGCGCGGTGATCATCAGGATAAGCGAGACGTAGTGCCAGACGATGGCGCCTGTGGTGTAGCCAAATGCCTTGAGAATGGCGACCTGCTCGCGTTGGGTGGCAATCAACCGGCTAACCACGACGTTCAGCAGGAAGGCCGCGACACTGAGGAAGATTACCGGGAACATGATGGCCATCTGGTTCAGGCCCTTGAACTCTTCGGTGAGGTAACGGTGTGACGTTTGATAGTAGCGTCCGTGGGCGCCCACTGATCCATAACGCGCCAGCAACAGGTCGATGGCCTTCACCACATCCGGTTCCTTGGCTGCGGCATCCAGACGGAAGACAGCGTTGTTGAATGCGCCTTCCATGTCGTAGGCGGCGGCCAGCGGAGTGCGCGCCATCCAGAAGACCCCAAAGGCTTTGAAATCAGGGATGATCGCCCCGGGCTGCAACTGGTAGATGAACTCTGGAGTGATCGCTACACCCACAATGCGAAGGCGGCGCTGCCGTCCGTTGATGGTAGCCAGAAGGGAGTCGCCAGGCTTCAACCCGTGCGCGCTGGCGAAGGCCTCGCTGATTACAATCTCATTCCCCGCGGCAGGGCTGGCCAGCTCGCCTGCCTTCACGTGCAACTGATTCAGGATGGGCTGGCCGTGATCCGGCTGCGAAACAATGATGGCGGTGACTGGCTGCTCATAGCCAAGTACCTGGACGCTGGCCTGCGCCATCACCCTGGTTTCCACGGTCTGTACACCGGGGATCTCGGCAAGGCGGGTGCGCATGCTTTCGGGCGCGCGCTTCAGAGAAACGAAGGCATCGGCGAATTGATAGTCACGATAGAACGTCGTTTGAGTGAGGGTGAGCGACTCGAAGACGCTACGAGACATTACGAACGTGGCCACACCGCCCGCGAGCACCATGGCGATGGCGAACGCCTGGCCTTTCATGCCCCAAAGGTCGCGCAGCATCTTAAGGGTGAGCGAGGAAATCATGCTACCAACTAAGCTCCTCGGGGCGTTTGCGCTGGTCGTTCACGTGTACCTCGGAGATATGGCCGTCAGAGAGGTGAATCACCCGGTGAGCCATCTGGGCGATGTCAGCGTTGTGAGTAATCACGGCGGTGGTTGTGCCGAGTTCCCGGTTGACCCGGTCGAGCGCTTCCAGAACGACGATTCCGGTAGCAGAATCGAGGGCGCCTGTTGGCTCGTCGCAAAGCAGCACCTGTGGCCGTTTGGCGATAGCACGGGCGATGGCCACGCGCTGTTGCTGGCCGCCAGAAAGCTGGGAAGGGAAATGGTCCATGCGGTCGGCTAGCCCCACAAGTGCAAGGGCTTCCTGCGGGCGCATGGGGTTGTTGGCGATCTCGGTAACGATCGATACATTTTCCAGTGCAGTAAGGCTGGGGATAAGGTTGTAGAACTGGAAGACGAAGCCTACATGGTGCCGCCGATACTCGGTGAGGCTGCGGTCGTCGGCGGTCGTGAGGTCCTTTCCGAGGTACTCGACGTGGCCCGCGGTGGCGCGGTCGAGGCCACCGAGGATGTTCAGCAGGGTGGACTTCCCGCTGCCGGAGGCGCCCAGCATCACAACGAGTTCGCCCGCGAAAAGGTCAAGGTCGATGCCGCGGAGAGCATGCACCTGCACCTCTCCCATGTCATAAACCTTGCGCAGGTCACGGGCATGGAATACGACTTTCTGATCCGACTGAAGGGCGGACAAGGCGGACATGGCGAAACCTTTTTCAGTGTAACTGCAAGAGGAGGAGATGACGACGGAGGGAGGCCGGCAGGCGGATACTAGATTGGGACAGGTTGCATGTCTAGGGCAACTGCAGAACCGTGCGGCCCAGCACATAGACCATCACCGGGATGATCACCAGGGCAAGCGCGTCCAGGGCGACGCCGGCTTTGAACATGCGGGGGACGGTGATCCAGCCGGATGAAAAGACAATCGCGTTGGGCGGGGTGGCTACCGGTAGCATGAATGCGAAAGAAGCGATGATGGTGGCCGGGATCATCAGCAGGTACGGATGCACATTGAGTTGCACCGCCGCTTCGGCCAGGATGGGCATAATCATCAGGACAGTGGCCACGTTGGAGGTCATCTCTGTCATTAGCACGGCAAAGACGCAGGCCATGGGGAACAGCACCCAGATGGGAAAACCCTTCAGCTCGCTAATGCCCGTGCCGATCCAGGCGGCGAGGCCGGAAACTTCGAGGCCTTGGGCGAGCGCGAATCCGCCGCCGAACAGAAGCACTACGCCCCAGGGAACTCCGTGCTGAATCGTCCTCCAGTCGATGAGAGTGCGGCCCTCTTCGGGCGTTTCCGGGCTGCGCTTGCCCACGGGCCAGATGCACAGGACGATGGCGAACAGCATGGCCACCGTCGCGTCGTGAAGGAAATCCGGGTAAGGCAGCCAGTTACTCCAGCCCGAGAGACGAAACGAACCCACGACGATGTCCTCACGAAAGATCCACAGCAGGGCGGTGGAACTGGCGACGGCCAGAACCCGCTTCTCCTGCGGCTTCACCGGGCCGAGGGCAGCGAGTTCATCGTCGATGACGCTGGCGCTGGCGCCAAAAGTGATGCGAGAAATGGCGATCTCTGATCCGAAGCGGCACAGATAGAGCCAGGTGATGGGCAGGAAAACCACCACCAGGGGCAGTCCGATCAACAGCCAGTCGAGGAAAGAAATGGGGCGGAGGTCAGGAAAGCGTTGGGCAGCAAAACCCACAAAGGCCACGTTGGTGGGAGTACCGATGACGGTTCCTACTCCGCCGATGCTTGCAGCGTAGGCCACGCCAAGCAGCAGTACAGAACCAAACGCACTGCGTACCAACCCAGGGGCACGCTCGTCGGGCACGCCCTGAATGGTGGCGGATTCGGCCAACTGGTTCACCACGGCCATCGTAACGGGCAGGAACATCATGGTGGTGGCGGTGTTGGAAATCCACATGGAGAGGAAGGCTGTGGTTGCCATGAAACCCAGTACCAGGCGCTCGGCACGGGTGCCTATGCGCCGAATTGTCAGCAGGGCGATACGCTTATGGAGGTTCCATTTCTCCATCGCAAGCGCGATCACAAAACCGCCAAGGTACAGATAAACCAAGTGATTGGAATAGTTTGTAGCCACTGGCTGGCTCTTCATTATGCCCAGCAGAGGGAACAATGCCAGTGGCAGCAGCGCGGTTACTGCGATGTGAGCGGCCTCGGTGATCCACCAGATGGCCATTAGGGCGGCGACGGCAGCCATGCGCATCCCAACCGGCGACAGCCCTTCAGGAGGTGGGATCACAAGGAACAGGAAGAAGACGGCGGCGCCTGTCCACAGGCCGATAGTTCGGATGTTCAATCTGAGGCTAAGGCTATGGAATGGCTGGGGTGGCTGTCAAGCGTTTGTCTAAGTAATTTGGGAAAACGTGACGGATGGGGTGAACCGGATGGCCGGAGGGCGCATCTTGAGGCTATGGGGTGTGGGCAGGCGCGGAAACGTCGTACGATAGCTGGCATGAGGGGCGGGCGCTTGCCATGGGTATTGTCGCTGGTGCTCTGCACTGCGGGGGCGTGGCTCGCCGAAGCCCAGTTTCAGCCTGCACAATGGTTTGGCGACGGTGGCCGCCGCGTGCGCAACCTGGGCGATAGCGGGCGGCGCTGGGCGCAGTATGAGGGCGAGATGCAGAATCCTCTGGATGATCCACCCGATGCGTGGGAGGAAACGGAGTTTGCGTTCGCAAGGCTGCGCTTTCGCTCGCAGCGAGCCCGGGGCTGGTATCTGCCGTGGGGAATCGACGCCAATCAGGCGGACCGGTTGTTTTCAAAAGTGCTGCGACGGCTCACCCGCATCCATGTTCGTTCCGTAGAGCACATCGTGGATGTCGATAGCGACGAGATGTTCGCCTGGCCCTTCCTGTATGCAGTTTCAGTAGGGGACTTCGAACTCACCGATTCTCAGGCTGCGCGCCTACGGGAGTACTTGCGCCGGGGCGGTTTCCTGATGGTGGACGACTTCCACGGCGAATCCGAATGGGACGAGTTCAACCGCGTGCTGGTGCGAATCTTGCCCGATGCCGAGGTGATCGAACTGCCGGACGATCACCCGATTTTCCGTACCGTCTACGACCTTAAGCAGCGGGTTCAGATACCGGGTTTGAACGTCGTGCGCGGGCGAGGTTATGAGCGCGGTGGCGTGAACCCACACTGGCGTGCGGCAGTAGATGCCAAGGGTCGGGTGCAGGTGGCGATGTGCTTCAACATGGACGTGGGCGATGCCTGGGAATGGGCCGATTCACCGGAGTATCCCGAAGAGTATGCCACCATGGCCTACAAGCTAGGCGTGAACTACGTAGTGTATTCGTTGACGCACTAAGTGACGCAGACGCGGGATGGAAGAAACAGGAGAGGATAGCCACACGGGCATGCGCTTAGTGGCTAGAGCTTCTCGACGGTGTAAGTCCTTTGGTGTCGAAAATGTCGCGAATCCGGAAGCCTGTAATCAGGAATGCAATAAAGCCCGAAATCACTAGCGGGACCGTGATGACCGCGAAAACCACGGTCGCCAAACCGGTGGCGGTGTTTCTGTCCACCCCAAACAAGCTCAGCCCCAGGACGAGCACTGCCTGTGAAACTCCCACATTGCCAGGGCCTTGCGGAATCACCGTGCCCAGACGCAGGATGATGAGTACGGTTGTGGCCGCAAATACTGATAGCGGAACCCCATATCCGTGCGCCAATGCGTAGATTGGGACCACCTGGAAGGCGAGATAAAGGAAGCTAAGCGCTACCCCAGCGAGGAGGCTGCGCGGCCTCGCCAGGGCGTTGAAGCCCAATAGAAACGTGGCAAACTTCCGCATGCGTCTGCCCGCTCTAGCCATACGGATGGCGAGTCCACGGCTGAACATCAGTACCAGCAGCAACGCGGCGAGCACAGCAACCAATCCTGCCAGGGCTTGCGCGCCCACCAATACACGCTTGGGCAGGTCGATGACGCTCACCGTGATTGCGAAGAACACCAACAGCCAAATGCCGTCGATTACGCGCTCCATCACCACAGAGCAGAAGACCAAGCTGAGGCGGATGCGCGCCCACTTGGCGATCAGCAGCGGCCGCAGGATCTCTCCGGGGCGCATCGGAAGCACCTCGTTGAGGAAAATACCCACATACACGGCGCGTGTGGCACGAAGCACGCCGGCATGGCCCACCGGCTGCAACAGCACTGACCATCGCCAGCCTTGCATGAAGTAGGTGGCAATCTCAAAGAAAACACCGATGGCTACCCAGTGCCAGTCGACCTTAAGCAGCTTAGGCAATTCCTCCGCCCAAGGGTACCCCCAGTAGACCCAAACCAGGCAACCAATGGAAAGCGCATAACCAAGAACGGGAATTACCCAGGACCTGGAAGTGGAGGGAACGGCGATTTCCGGGGATGGGGTTTCGGGGAGGCTTGCCATTCGGCTGTCTCTTTCATTCTAGCGGTATGGCGTGGATTGCCATTCCAGCCAAGCCGATAGCCAAGCGACAAGGTGGCAATGATTCCATGACACCGTCCAGGACGGTTCGTGCGGCAAGGCGGTTCAGATTTTCAGAGTCAGCCCTTCAACTCGCGGAAAGCTTCTTCGATTTCGGCCCTCGCGGCAGGACTGGCGGGCAGCAATGGCAACCGTGGAGGTCCGCCATAGTAGCCCTTAAGATCCATTGCGTGCTTCAGGCCGGGGATGCCGTACTTGGTGGTTACCAACCGAGCGGCGCGGCTGATGCGCCCCTGCCAGTCCGCTGCCGCTTCCTGCTGGCGAGTGCGGAAGGCTTCCCAAATGGAGACGGCAGCGTACGGCGCAGCGTTGGCAAAGGCGAGGATCGCTCCGGTAGCGCCCATAAGCAGCGAGGGATAGAGAGTGGGGGCTGATCCCACAAGCACCTGGAAACCGGGCCTGCACTCGGCCACCATGCGCATCACCTTCTCCATGCTTCCGCTTGACTCCTTGATGCCCAGCAGGTTGGGGTGCTCGCTAAGCTGAATGACGGCCTCGGCCGTAATGTCGAGAACGGTGGCCTGCGGGAAGTTGTAGATCAGAACAGGAAGCGGCGAACTGTCCGCAACCGCGCGGAAGTAGGTGACCTGCGCTTCGGTGCTATTCAGCAGGCTTCGGTAGTAGTGCGGCGTGCGCACCATGGCCACGTGGTAGCCTGCCTCGGCTGCCTCGCGGGTTAACTGGAGGGTCTCCCGGACGCTCTCAACGCCGGTTCCCGCAATAAGGATTCGGCCTTCCGCGGAGTGCTCCGCCACCATGCCCCAAAGCCGCACTTTCTCATCGTGGCTAAGCATCACGCTTTCGCCGGTAGAGCCTCCCACTACGTAGCCAGCAAGGCCGAGGAGGTTCAGCTTCTCCACGTTGTGCTTCACCTTGGAGGTGTATATATCTCCTTCGTGATTAAAGGGCGTGGTGAGCGGCGGAAAAATGCCCTGCAGGCGAATCATTAGGAGACCTCAGGCGGGTTAAAAGGAATGGCAGGGCAAGCGGCCGGGGCGACCGCTTGCCAGGACACATTTGCGGCATGGCCGCGGACATCTACACATTCAGGAAGATGATAACGAGGGTATAAAGCGCCAGGGACTCGATAAGCGCCAGGCCCAGGATGAGCGCGAAGCGAATGCCGCCCGCGGCCCCGGGATTCCGCGCCAAGCCCTCACAAGCGGCGGCAGTGGCACGTCCCTGCGCGAGTCCGCAGCCTACTGACGCAATCGCCATGGCGAATACCGCGGCCACGACCGGCCAGTTCACCGCTCCAGAGGCGGCGGCCTCCTGTGCAAAAACGGGCGCTGCGAGCCCCAGCGTGAGGAGGCCAAGCATTAACTGTTTCTTCATTTCGGATCTGCTCCTTGCATTCCAGGCGCCAGACAAGCCGAGCGAACGCTTCGCACGCGTGAGCGGCGGGTTCTGCCTGCTGGCAAGCGTTATGAGACTATCAAAAAACTGCCGATAACCGCGAGCTAATGCTCGTGCGACACCATCTGGCCCAGGTAAACCATGGACAACAGGGTGAAGATGTAGGCCTGCAGGAACGCAACAAACGTGTGCAAGCCCATGAAGATGATGGGGATTCCAATGGGCACCAACCCAAGGAACACCAGAAACACCATTTCGCCCGCGAACATATTGGCGTACAGACGGACGGTGAGTGAAAGAAGTCGTGAAGAGTGGCTGAGAATCTCAATCGGTAGCATCAAGGGCGAAAGCCACCAGATGGGACCGAGGAAATGTTTAAACCAGCCGACGGGACCCGCCTCGCTGATGGCCATCCCCTGGTAATACAGGAAGGTGACACAGGCCGCACCGAGCGGAACCACCGCGAACATGGTGGGCGATTCAAATGTCGGGATAATTCCGATGAGGTTCCCACCCAGAATAAACAGGAACAACGTGCCAAAGAATGCAAAGTGCCGTTGCGGATGGTGGTCGATCATGTCCTCGGTCTGGCCCTTAATGAAGCCGTAGAAGAGTTCGAGGACGGTCTGGATGCGCGAGGGACGATCAACGGAAAAGGTGCGACGGGCCAGCCCGAACACCACCACCAATAGCAGAACCACAAACACCTGCATGGAATAGGCGTTTGTCCACGGCGCTGCCGGGTTGTTTGGCGTGATCCCGGCGAGGTTGAGTAACGCCACGGCGGGAGCAGCCAGAAACTGGTTGAACAGGGCGGTTACCCAAAGCTCATGTTCTGGCATAAATCAGCTCAAAGATAGAGTCAAAAAGCATCGCGAACGGGGCGACGAGCAAACCTGTGCAAAAAGCGGCTGGATTGCTCCCGAAAACCCTAAGAGTAACATATCCAAGGGCTGCAAGGCCAAGATATCGGAGTGCGAAAAGCGAAATTATCCGTCGGCTGCCCGGTTTGGGGTCGGGTCCGAGGCGTTCCACTACCGCGTGCAGCAGGCTGAAGTTATACCAGGATGCAATGGAGCCCACAAGAAAACCTAAGGAGGCGGGAGTGCCCGCCGCGTAGAGAAGAACTGCCCCTCCTCCAACGCTAAGCAGCACAATCCAGCGACGAACCCGCGGGAGAGAAACTGAAAACTCAGCTTTCGGAGGACTTAGCATCACGGAGGGCCTTTGTCACCAATTGCACAAAACCGGACGCGATTCCCAGGACAAGCCCCACGATCCCCAGGAATTGCGTACCCAACTTCTCATCGAGCCACTCACCAAGGAAATAGCCAAGTACAGCGGCAATCGGCATGGCCATGGCAAGGCCGGAGTACTCGGCGAACTGGCGCCATGCCTTTCGCTCCCCTTGTTGCGCGGACGGTTCGGAATCCGTTTCCTGATCGGGCTTCGATGGATCTGCCTGCATGCCACCCTACCATCGCGGAGCGAGCGGTCTCCCCGGTTTCGGGGATAGCGAGCCGCTGTTCACAGTAGCCTGCCTGCCGTTTCGCTGCCCCAAGTGGAGACGGCTAGCGCGGCTTCCACTTAATGTTACAGCCAATACTGGGCTTCTGGTCCTCGGGAGGCATTCTGCCGGACAGCACGGCGTTGATGGCGAAACGTATATCCTTCCCCGTTACGGGAATCGACTTGCCTGGCCGGCTGGCATCGAGTTGTCCACGGTAAGCAAGTTTCATGTCGCCATCGTAGAGAAAAAAGTCCGGCGTACATACCGCGTTATACAGGCGGGCGACTCCTTGGGTCTCGTCGTACAGATAGGGAAATGGGAAGCCGAGCCGTTCCGCCTGCTCCTTCAACTTCTCCGGGGCGTCCTCCGGGTGAGTGCCCACGAAGTTTGAACTGATCGCGACAATCCCCAACTGCTTTTCCTGAAAATCGTGCCCGAGATTCGCAAGCTCTGCCTCAACATGCTTCACGTACGGACAATGGGCGCAAATAAACATCACAAGGAAACCCGGGTTCCGCTTGAAATCATCCAGCGAATACACCTTACCCGAGACTACATCGGGCAAGGAGAACGGCGGAGCGGGGGTCAATAGGTCTTTCATCACCGACGGGGTAAGTGCCATTGGTATCTCCTGGGTACAAGACGCTCTCTGTTTCTTGAGTGTAGCGTGGAGGCGATGGATTCAGCGCAGATTCAAAACAGTGGTTTCCTCGGCTGTCAATCAACGGTCGTAATTGCCGAACACCGGGAAGATGGCGGGCTACGATGTGTGTCCCGCGGCGGGCTGCGCGACGGCGGTGTCGCGGAGGCGGGTGGTTAGTCGCCGAACAGTTGGTCGCCGGACAGAAGCAGGGGCGGAGTTTGCTGGGGATGCGGGTGCTGTTCGTTTCAACTCATCCTGGAACTCGGAGTCCATTGAACGCTTCAGAGCCAGGATTTCCCTGTCAACAAAACGCAAGTTGTCGGCAGCTTGCCGCGGCACGAGTTGTTGGTGCTGGGTAGCGCTCTCGAGCATTCCTTGCACCGCCTGGAGATACTCACGAACGAGTTCGAGCCGGTGCTCTGCTCGATTGGAAACCAAAGCCAACGCAGCCCTGCGGGAGGTGGTTTCCATCTGAACAACCGTGTCGTCGACGCGCTTGCTGAGTTCACTTAGCGCGTCTGCGATTGCGGCTACCTCCGGTGGTTGTAGAGGTTGGCTCGCGACGTCCTTGGCAACACTGTCCCTCCAACGACCCACGCCCATTCGTTGCACCTGATGGAGCAACCATTCAAGGGGTTCTTCCATTGCACACCGACGCCAGATGGACAAGGCCAGCATTAGCACGACAACCGTGAGGCTGAACGTGCCCCATCGGGATAGGGTGGCCGTTGTATAGCTCCACTCTTGCACTGCGCAAAGCTCCTGTCCTGCGGAACGAAGTTCAGCAGTCAGGACCTGCGCCGCTTCCGTGCATCGCGAAACCGCCAGGCTCGCATGGCGGTGCTGGAGCCATTCTCCGAAGAGGAAGGATGCCGCCAGGATGGCGACGGCGACCGTGGTTAGACTTCGGAAGGCGGTCATAGCAGAAAATGATATGCACGACTGCTGCCGAATCCTCCGCCGGCGTGATTGGTTGCAGGAAACCACTGTCAGACAGCCGGTGGCCTATCGCGAACACCGACGGGAATTCACCATTGTTGGCCCATATCGGACAACCATATCCGTCAATGCGTCTGAAATGCGCCACCCCCGGCGTGCGAGCCGAAGAGTCAAAGTTGGGTGAAGCCCAGTTGAGGCGCTGGCTGACTGTCGGTTGCGGAGACAGCGCGTCGCAAAGCGGCAGCGGCTGCCAGGCACTGCTCACGAGAAACATCGAAGTGGGTGACTGCTCGCATCCGCTGCTCGTCGATTCCGTTCAGAAGAACGCCCATGGCGCGCAACCGGGAGCTGATGGTGGAGGAACTGAACGCAGTCTGGGTGACGTCGAAGATCACGATGTTGGTTTGCACCTCGTGGGTGATGCGGATGCCCGGAATCTCGGTGATGGCATCCGCGAAGGCTTGCGCGTCGCTGTGATCTTCCTGCAAGCGAAGGGACATCTGTTCGAGTGCGATGAGCCCGGCAGCGGCCAGGACCCCCGCCTGCCTCATGCCGCCGCCAAGCCGTTTCCGGTACGCATGAGCGCGCGTGATGTCTTCGGCGCTTCCCACCAGCAGGCTGCCCACTGGAGCCCCTAGTCCTTTGGAAAGACAGAACATAACGGTATCAGCGTAACGAGCGATGGCTGCCACGGGTTGGCGCAGAAACGTTGCGGCGTGGAAGACCCGGGCGCCATCCAGATGCACCTTCAATCCGCGTGCCTGCGCCTCGCCATAGATCTCCTCCGCAACGGCCAGTGGAGTGACAATACCGCCAGCCATGTTGTGTGTGTTTTCCACGCAGATAAGCGAGGTGCGGGCATTGTGAGGGGATGCCGTGCGGACAGCGGGGCGGATGTTCTGCCAGCGGAGCACTCCATCTGGCGCCTCCACCGGGCGGGCGAAGACGCCCGAAAACCACGCGGACATCGAAAGTTCCCAGTCCAGCACGTGGGCATGCGCTTCGCAGACGATCTCCTCGCCATGCTGCGTGTGCAGCTTGATGGCGATGGTGTTGCCCATCACACCCGAAGGGACAAAAATCGCTGACTCCTTGCCGAAGATCTCAGCGGCGCGCCACTCCAGCTTGCGGATGGTGGGGTCTTCGCCATAGACGTCATCACCCACTTCCGCAGCAGCCATGGCCTGGCGCATGGCTTGCGTGGGACGTGTAACGGTGTCGCTGCGAAGGTCGATGGGCGGGTTGGGGTTCTCGGTCATGGCGGGCAAGGCTTCCGAGTCTTAGCGTAGCGCAGAGAAGGGTGGCCTCTCACCGGTGGGCGAGCACAGGTTGGTAATCATGCAGCCGGCCGTCACTTGCGGAACGGCGCGTTGCTAATCAAGGAAATCATCAGCGTATGGTTCGACTCCAGTACGGTGCCGGAGCGCTGAAGAATAGCCTGATGCATGTAGCCCGTTTCGAGGCGCCAGTGGTCATCGAGCTGCCAACCCAAAGCGCCATAGGCCCGGTTCTGGTCGAACGTAGAGTTGCTGACATAGGGTTTCACGTAGAACCAGATTTCGTTATAAGTGGTGGCGTAGGTCTTGCCCTTCAGGGGATAGCGCACCTGCTGCATGATTCGGATGCGGTCTTCAAATCGGTATTTAGGCTCACCGATTTGCCTGGAGGTGCGGTCAAGGAATCGCTCCTCAAAGCGAATCCGGGTGTTCCAGCGGGCCTTGCCGGTGGGGTAGCGAATCAGAGCCTGCTGCCAGAAACGGCGCTCGTCCGTTCGTGCTGGAGCAGGGATGTCGCCGTAGGGAAACGAGCGGATGAAGCCGTAACCGGCGCTGAGCATCAGCTTATCGTTCACCTCAAAGTTCACCGCCGGGCGCAGTAGCAATTGCTGCCAGCGCGTAATCACTTCGTGGCGACGCCACTGCCCTTCCAGGTGGATGCCCCAACGGGAATCACCAATCGGGTGATCGCCGAAGTAGTTGTACCAGCCGTGTGCATTCTGGTCAGTAATTCGTGGCTGGCCTGGCGAGGCGGATGCAATCACTAAGATGCTGGCGATTGCCAGCGCAAACCGGGTGAGGAATCTCAATTCTCGTCGCACTTTGCTCCCTGCCAGCCAGTTCATCAATCGGGACCGGATGCCCGGATTGCCGCTTCCGCGCACTGCGTTCCGAGCCGCACACAATCTGGAATTCCAATGCCTTCAAAGGCATTTCCCGCAACGTGTAGTCCAGGAATCGTTGCCAACCGCTGGCGAACCTCCGCCACAAGCCCCGCGTGGCCCACTTCGTACTGCGCCATCGCACGCGGCCAGCGAAAGACCGCCTGTTCGCGGGGTTGAGCCGAAAGCCCGGTGAGGCGGCGCAGGTCGCCGAGTACCGCCTCAACCAGTCGCTGGTCGTTGCGAAGTAACTCGTTCTCTTCCGCCGCTCTTCCCACGAAGCAGCGGAGCAGCACTTTGTCGTCAGGCGTCCTGTGGGGGAACTTGTTCTGCACGTAGGTGGCCGCAACCAGGGTCTGCCGCTCGCGGCGAGGCACCAGGAATCCAAAACCCTCCGGTGGGCGAGGAAGCTGGCTTGCGTCGTAGACCAAGGCCACCGTAGCGGAACTGTTGTACGGGATGCGCTCCAGCAGCCCTGCAGCCTCCGCTTCCAGAGGCGCAATGAGCGCGGCAGCCGCATAGGCAGGCATGGCTAAAATCACTTGGCTGGCTTGAATTGCACCCATCTCCAATTGCACGTGGAAGCCTTCGTGTTGCGGTTCCAGGGCCACTACCGATTGGCCAAGCAAGAGGCGTTCTGGCCCGATTGCCGCAACCAGGCGTTCCACAAGACTCCCCATCCCTTCGCGTAGCGAACGAAAAATGGGGCCGGCGGGATGTTTGCCTGCGGCAGCCTTACGCTCGCGGAGGACGCCCAGCGACAAGCTTCCGTGCTTCCTCTCGAGCTCTACAAAGCGTCCCAGTACGCTGGACGCACTCATGCGTTCAGGGTCGCCGCCATAAACGCCAGCCAGCAATGGTTCGGCCAGGTAGTCCACCGCCTCCTGCCCGTAATGGTCGCGGAAGAACTCCGCGACGGACACGTCAATATTCCGTCCGTCGACGGGTTTCCCGCGCAGGAGTTCGAGGCCCATGCGAATCTTCGTGGGCCACCCGAGAAGGCGAGTGCCCACCATGGGAAGGATCCGGGTAGGCACCATCATCAGCAAGCCATCGGGCATCGGCACGAGGCGGCCATCGCGGACGATGAATGTCTTTCGCCGCTCGTCGTTGGAGCCAATCAGTTCCTGCTCCATGCCCAGCTTGCGGATTAGGGCAGTGGCCCAAGGCTTCTGGGCAAGGTAGCTGTCAGGGCCGCCTTCCACCAGGCAGCCGGCTAGCCGCGTGGTCTCCATTACCCCGCCCGCGCGGGGACGGGGGTCCACAACCACGACGTCAATACCCGCCTGACGGAGCGTGTAGGCCGCGCTCAGCCCGGAGATGCCGGCTCCCGCCACCGCCACCGGGCCGTTGCTGCGTGGGAACGCCTGGGACGAAGCGCTCACAGTAGCCCTAGTCGCGGCCCTGCGGCTTGAAGTCCCGCACCATCTGCACCACGGCCTTTACATTCTCAACCGGGGTTTCTGGCAGAATTCCGTGGCCGAGGTTAAAGATGTGTCCAGGGCGGGAACCGGTGCGTTTCAGCAGTTCCGTCACCTTTTCCTTTAGTTCGGGAAGAGGAGCGAACAGCGCCGCCGGATCCAGGTTGCCCATGATGGCTGACCGGTAGCTGATATCGCTCCACACCTGGTCGATGTTCACGCGCCAGTCAACGCCAATCACGTCGCCGCCAGCCGCGTGCAGCTCCCGGAAGAAACCAGCCGCACCGGTGCCGAAGTGGATGGCGGGCACTCCCGCCGAACGAATGCGTTCAATGAGTGCCCGGGAGTACGGAGCGACATAGCGCACATAATCGTCCGGGCCCAGGGCGCCCACCCAGCTATCGAATACCTGGATGCAACGGGCTCCCGAAGCTACCTGAAGCGTGGCGAAGGGGCCAACCACGTCCACGATCTTGCCCATCAGCCGGCGCCACAGGGTTTCGTTTCCGTACATCAGCCGCTTGGTGTTCAGGAAAGTGCGTGAAGCCCCGCCCTCAATCATGTAACTGGCGATGGTGAACGGCGCCCCCACGAAGCCAATCAGGGGAATCTTGTTATCGAGTTCCGCTGTGACTTTGCGGATCGCTTCTCCCACGTAGCCCAGCTCGTCCGTATTGGAAATGGAGAGGCTGTCGACATCGGACATGCTGCGCACTGGGTTGTCGATCACCGGGCCTTCCCCGGCCAGGAACTGCAGCTTCAGGCCCATTGGTTCCAGGGGTAGCAACAAGTCGGCAAAGATGATTGCGGCATCCACGTCCAGCGCCTTGATTGGCTGCATCGTAACTTCCGCGGCCAGTTCCGGCTTCTTGCAGATCTCCAGAATGGTATGGTGACGGCGGATCTCGCGGTACTGGGGCATGTAGCGCCCCGCCTGGCGCATGAACCAGACCGGACGTACGTCCGTTGGCCGGCGTCTGCAGGCATCCAACAATCGATTGTTCACGGTAGCCAAGCGCATGGGTTATCCGCCTTATCCTCGCAAAAAAACACTTTGAAATCAGATGGTTTGTGGGCGATGGCCCACGACTTGCCCTGAATAAAATAGGGCTTTGCCCAAACCTCGCTATCGAGCGTGGTGGGCGAAATGATGGAGACCGCCAAGGTTCCACGGGCCGGCATTCCTGTGCGCGGGTCCATGATGTGGCTGTAGGTGACGCCGTCCACCTGAAAAAACTTCTCGTAGCTGCCGGACGTAGACATCGACTGGTCCTTGAGATACAGGGTTTCGATGGTCTTTTCCGGCGTCCGCGGGTCCTTGATGCTCACCTTCCACCCGCGGGGTTCGCCCGGAGGTACGCCTAGGGCATAGATGCTGCTGGTGGAAGCGGAAATGAGCGCGGAGTGTACCTTGTAGGCCCGCATCGTTTCCACAAGCCGGTCCACAGCATAACCCTTTCCCACACCTCCCGCGTCCAGTTCCGTACCTGGTCTGCGGAACGCAACCGTATGCCGTTCTGGGTCTAAGACTATATTCTCCACGCCTGTCTTGTCCAGAGCTTCGGCGATTTCCCGTTTGGTGGGGATCTTTCCCTTACCCTTATAAAACCCCCAGATCTTCATCAGGGGTCCGACGGTGATATCAAAGGTCCCTTCGCTTCGCCGCGAATACTCCAGGCACTTCTGGAGCAGGGCGAATAACTCAGGAGTTACCTTTTGGGGTCCCTTGGTCGCCAATTGGTTAAGCTGGCTGAGCTCACTGCCGGGCTTGTAGTTGGAGAGCAGTTCATCCACCCGATGCACTTCTTCGAAGGCCAGGTCGAGAACGGCTTCCAGGTTGCGCGCATCCTCACCGTACGCGGCGATGGTATACGTCGTACCCATCGCCTGATAACTCTTCTCCACGCGCACCGTTGTCGCTTGCAGCGCCAGCGAAAAAGAAAGGCACAAAAGGGGTATGAGGCGCCAAATCACGAAGTGCCCCCAGACTTAGCTTCCGGGCCGCTTCCCCGTTCCAACTTCCGCCGCCATTTCTGAGCGCGCTTCCAAAGCACTTCGAGGCGCTCACCAGAGGCAGCCTCAGAATCTGGCCGAAAGCGAAGGTCTGGTACGTGGCGCAATGCCAGCCGCAGGGACAATTGCCTTCGCAAAAAGCCAGCAGCGACTGCCAGTGCTTCCATGGTGGCGGCCTGTTCCGTTTCCGCGCCGGTGGTGTGGACAAGCACGTCGGCGCGTTTGCCGTCGGGAGACAGATGCACGTCAGTTACCCCCGCCAGTTGGATGCGCGGGTCAGCCAATTCGTAAACGATTAACTCCGCGAGTTCATCGCGGATCGCTTCCGCCAGTCGAATTTTCCGTCGCTCTTCCATGGCCGTACCCGGCAACCCAGCATGCTTGCTAGCTCAACCACTCCACGTTGCTGTTCGTAAGTCCGCCCGACAGGTGACGCTCGGCAATTTCTTCGGCGTGGCGCAGCGTTCCCTCAGCGACCTGCCTGCTGCTGGCAACGGTGACGACCACCAGTTCCGAGAGTTGCCAAAGGTGCTGAAATTCGGTCTCTGCCACCGCTACGTTCAGGCGATGATGAAGCTTGTCTTTGAGACCCTTCACCACCTGGCGCTTGTCCTTGAGAGACTGCGCGTGCTCGATGCGAATTTCGAGGGTAAGCGCGGCAACAGAAACCATGTTCCGGGTTTCCAGGGCAAAGCAAGTCTGCCCAGTTAGACGAAGGCCTCCACCTGGACCCGCTCGCGTACGAAGGCCTCGATGATGTCGCCAGGCTTCACGTCGTTGAAGCGATCAATGCCAATGCCGCACTCGAGGTTTGTTTTCACCTCGCTGGCATCGTCCTTGAAGCGCTTGAGCGAGCTGATCTTTCCGGTGTGGACCACCATGTTATCGCGCAACAAGCGAACCTGCGCATCCCGCGGTATAGAGCCTTCCACCACCAAACAACCCGCAATAGTGCCCACCTTGGTGATGCGGAACACATCGCGCACTTCAGCCCGGCCACGGAAGACTTCCTTATAGACCGGCTCCAGCATGCCCGTCATCGCCGCCTTCACTTCGTCAGTGAGTTCGTAAATGATGGTGTGCAGACGGATGTCTACATCTTCCTGTGCGGCCAGTGCCAGGGCATTCTTGTCTGGACGCACATTAAATCCGATAACGATGGCGTTCGATGCAGACGCTAGAAGCACGTCGGATTCCGTAATCGCACCCACGCCCGTAAGGATCACGCGCAATCGGACCTTCTCGTTCGAAAGCTTCTCAAGGGTTTCGGCGATTACTTCCGCGGTACCGCCCACGTCCGCCTTCAGCACGATCAGAAGTTCCTTGGTTTCACCATCACGCAACGTGGTGTGGAAGCGTTCCAGCGTAATCTTCGTGGTCTTCGCCATCAGCACATCGCGCGCCTTGGACTCACGATATAGCGCAATCTGCTTGGCCTTAGCCGTGTCGGTAACCACCTGCAGCGTGTCTCCCACCTCGGGTACAACCTCAAGGCCGACAACCTGCACCGGCATGGACGGCCCGGCTTCCTTCACCGGAGCGCCATGGTCGTCGAACATCGCCCGGACCCGGCTGAATGCGGGGCCGCAAATGTAGTAGTCACCTGGACGCAGGGTGCCGTTCCGCACAATCACGGTTGCCACCGGACCCTTGCCCTTATCAAGCTGGGCTTCCAGAATTGTGCAAAGTGCTGGACGGTTCGGGCTGGCCTTCAGCTCAAGCATCTCGGCGGTAAGCAGGATCATTTCCAGAAGCAGATCCAGGTTCTGGCCAGTCTTGGCTGACACGGGAACAGTAACCACCTCGCCGCCCCAGTCTTCGGGCATCAGGCCTTTGTCAGTCAACTGCTGCTTCACACGCTCCGGATTGGCATCCGGCTTGTCGATCTTGTTGATCGCGACAATGATGGGCACTTCCGCTGCACGAGCATGGCGGATGGCTTCTTCGGTCTGGGGCATCACGCCATCATCGGCGGAAACCACAAGAATCACGATATCGGTAACCTTGGCGCCTCGGGCACGCATGCGGGTGAAGGCCTCGTGACCCGGTGTATCCACAAACACGATGGTCTTGCCGTTCTTCTGCACCGAGTAAGCGCCGATATGCTGGGTAATGCCTCCCGCTTCGCGCTCGGCCACCCGCGTGGTGCGAATCGCATCGAGCAAGGAGGTCTTTCCATGGTCGACGTGACCCATGATGGTGACCACCGGAGGACGCGGCTCGAGGTCGCCTTCCACTTCCAACTGCACCGCATCCTGGACTGATTCCTCTTCGTAACTTACCTGGGTGGTGCCTGCTCCAAAGGCGCGGGCAATCTCGTCGGCAAGCGCAGAATCCAGCGTCTGGTTGATGGTGGCGAAGATCTTCCGGTCGAGAAGCTTCTTGATGATCAGGCTGGCCTTCACCTCGAGCTTCTCAGAAAGCTCCTTCACGGTGACGCCCTCGGAAATCGTGATCTCCCGGGTGATGGGCGGCGGAGCCTCAGGCTCACGGCGCCGGCTCGGCCTCTGGTATAGCTCTTTCTCCTCGTGATCCTGGCGTCGCCCTCGGTCACCCGCGCGCTTGCCAGCGGTGGGCTTCCTGCCCGGTGTACTAGGCACCGGACCCATATCGGGCAACAGCGGTGTAGAGGTGGGATGCATCCCACGGCCGCGGCTGACCATCGGGCCGGAAGATGGACGCCCGGGAACACTCCTCTGGCCCAAGGGTTGGCCCGGCTTCACCGGTCCGCCGTAGATTGGCTCACCTGGACGTGGCTTGGCCGGCACACCGGGGCGCTGCGGAGCAGCCGTTCCCGGACCCGCACGAAATTGCTTCAGCCTCTCCACCATTTCGGGTGTGGGCGGCACCACCGGGCGAGCCACTTGCCTGGCCACGGGAGTAGGACGATTCGGAAGCGGCGGCCGCACTTGACCTGGAAGCGGACGACTCCCGCCTTCTCCCATGCCGGGACGTCGCGAGCCTTCGCCGCCGGAAGCTTGCTGGCCGGGCCGGTCTCCCA
>JAHCHD010000051.1 GCA_026129915.1 Bryobacterales bacterium | reverse complement strand
ATGCTCTCGCTCTTATCCACCTTACCGTTGTAGAGATTCCAGAGTTCCGGGCGCTGGTTCTTGGGGTCCCATTGGCCATGCGCGTCGCGAAAACTGAACACGCGTTCTTTGGCTCGGGAACGCTCTTCGTCGCGGCGCGCACCTCCCAGCGCAGCGTCGTAACCGCCCTCGCGCAGACCCTGCACCACGGCGCGGGTTCGCAGCAGACCGCAGCACTTGGATGTGCCTAGATCGTATGGATTCGCCCCTTCGTTGATAGCCTTCCAGTTCGTAAACACCCTCAAATCTGCCCCGATCTCCGCAGTGAATCGGTCACGAAACTCGATCATCTCCGGGTACTCGTAGGTAGTATCAATATGGAGCAGTGGGAACGGAATCTTGCTGGGGTAAAACGCTTTACGGGCAAGGTGCAGCATCACCGAGGAGTCCTTGCCAATGGAGTAGAGCAACACCGGCTTGGCGAACTGCGCTGCCACTTCGCGCAGTACATGGATGCTCTCGGCCTCAAGAGCGCGCAAATGGCTCAAACGAAACGAAGCCACGGCGGATGGCAACTCTCCAGAAACGGGGGGCGTCGCTGTTGCCGGCGCGGCCATTGCGGTAGTAGGAATCAACATGAGTGCAGGTCCCCGAGGCAAAGCCAGCGGTAAATTTATTGTGACAGGGGCTTGCACCACGCCGCAAGCAAAAATTTCAATAATCCCTATAGGGATTAGGTAGATTCGACGAGATCAAGGGAGATAGCCCTAGACGGAGCCGTCTGGGCACGACTCGAAAAGGGCAACGCTTGGGAGCAGACTGCCAAACACGTGGAATTGCCACCGGAAAAGGTTATCAGGGAAGATAAGTTCCGGAACGGTCAATCATCGCGACAGGGGAGAACCGCTGCGGGCTTTCAAAATAGCCTGCGGTGTCAAGTTTGCTGTAGAGAGAACCTGCGATTCCCGATGCCACTGGACCGCTAACGCCACCAGCACCAGTGAGCATAACGACCACTGAAAGCATGGTGTCGCCCTTCTTGATGTAGGAGCCAAACCAGCCCATGTGCGTCTTCTGGGGATAGTCGGTGCAGGTGCCGGTCTTGCCGTACATGGACGCTTCCGTCTCAAACGCTGCTCGGCGGGCTGTGCCAAAGCTAACTGCGCCGTTCATTCCTCGCTTGAGGTCGTCCAGGAAGGGTTCCACATCGAGGTAGCGCTTGATGCGAGGAACGAAGCCAGCGACATCTTCTTGGTTCTGGGGGTATTGCAGATAGTGGAGGGTCCCCCCGTTTGCCAGCGCCGACACCAGCGCCGAAAGCTGGAGCGCGGTGAGTTGGATGCCCTCACCGAAACTGCTCATCCGGGCGGCTCCGCCGTTCTGCGGTGGCGCTTCGGGAATCAGTCCGGGATTCTCGTTTTCGAGGTTCAGCGTAGCCTTCTCCCCCAGACCCCAAAGGCGATGGTAAGCTGCCAGTTTCTCAAAGCCAAGCTCGGCTCCAATGCGTTCAAAGTAGATATTGTTGGACTTAGCCATGGCCTCAGTTAGGTCCATGCGGGTGCGTCCCAACACACGAATTGTGGTGGAGGCGTCGATGGAGCCCTCACTAAGGGCAGCCATGGCGACTGGAATCTTCACCGTGGAACATGGGATGTAGGCTTTTTCCACGGCCACTTTCTGGTTGACGATGGTGAGCACGCGACCGCTCGAGGGGTCAGTGACGACCACCGCACCGTTATAACGACCGAGGGCTTCGACGGCGGCACGGCGCACGACAAGGTCGTCCCCATCAACGGCGTCACCGGCGGTGGAATCAGCAAAGGTGGGCACGGCCCAAGGGCTGTACCGCGCCTGTGTCCGGCGGGAACGGGAGCGGGAAACGGCGGCTCTCGAAGCGGCTGCATTCTTCGAGGCAGCGGCGGGCTTCTTTGCCGCGGTAGTAGCGCTTTTCTTCGCAGCCACCGGCTTAGATTTCACAGCCTGTGTCTTCGCTGGGGCACGCTTCGCCGGAGCCGTTTTCGCGACGGTCTTGGCAGCTACGGGCTTCTTGGCAGCAGGAGCCGCAGCTTTTTGCGCGGCGGCGGGCAAAAGAGCGCCAATCACAGTTGCGGGACGAGACGTGTGTTGCCATCCAGCTTGAGCAGTTACGGCAAGCAAGAAAACAAAAAAGTACCGGAGAGCGTGCTGGGGATACGCCATATTAGATATCCACGAAAATGGCGGGGATTTACATTCCCGCGGGAGATTTCGTCGGTGTCTGTATTTTCAGCGGGTTACCACAGAAAAGTCAAGCGGAAATATCCTGATAAATCCTAAGGCCTTTTTCTGGAATCTCGCACACAAGTCGGAATCAACGGCTATCGGGCATCTGTTCGCCACGACAAAAACGCAACTCCGTGGTTTTTCGGCGCCCTTAGGAGCTGCTGACCGGAATCGCTGGTTGCCAACGAACCTTCGGGTTACGCGCTGCCCCTACTTCGTCCACCCGTTTCACCCGTGTGCGGTGCGGAGCTGATTTCACCAGGTCCGGGTTCTCGTCTACTTCCTTCGCAATGGCGATCATCGCTTCAATGAAGAAATCGAGTTCGCGCTTGTCCTCGGTTTCTGTAGGCTCAATCATCAACGCGCCGGGAACGATGAGCGGAAAGCTGGTGGTGTAGGGGTGAAATCCATAATCGATCAGACGCTTGGCGATGTCGCCTGTCTTCACGCCCTTCTTAGCCTGCCGGGCATCGCTAAAGACCACCTCGTGCATGCAACGGTCCTTGTTGGGCAATTCGAAGTAAGGCTCAATCATCTGGCGGATGTAGTTGGCATTGAGCAGTGCGTCGAGCGTGGCTTTGCGGAGATCGTTGCCATGCGCCAGGATATACGCCAGCGCACGCACAAACACTCCAAAGTTTCCGTAAAAGGCCCGTACCTTGCCGATGCTCTGTGGCAGGTCGTGCTGGTAACGGTAGCCTCCGTCCTGCTCTTGTCGAATGCGCGGTGAGGGCAGGAAGGGTTCCAGCGTCTTCTTGACGGCCACAGCGCCGGCTCCTGGGCCTCCTCCGCCGTGTGGGGTGGAAAAGGTCTTATGCAGATTGAGGTGCATCACGTCCACGCCAAAATCGCCGGGACGTGCGATGCCCACAAGGGCGTTCATATTCGCGCCATCCATGTAAACCAGCGAGCCGTTGGCATGCATCAGCCGCGTGATCTCGACGATATTCTCCTCGAAGAGCCCTAGCGTGTTGGGATTGGTGATCATGATGCCGGCAACATCCGGACGCAACAGAGTGCGGAACTGTTCCATGTCCACCATGCCGCGGGCATTGGACTTCACGTTCACCACGTCATAGCCGCACATGCGGGCGGTGGCGGGATTGGTGCCGTGAGCGGAGTCAGGCACCAGAATGGTCCTGCGCGCGTCGCCCCGTGCTTCCAGGCAGGCGCGAATGAGCACGATGCCCGTGAACTCGCCCTGCGCGCCGGCAGCAGGTTGCAGCGTAACTGCGTCCATGCCGGTAATTTCGGCGAGGAACTGCTCCAGCACGAACATAATTTCCATGCCCCCCTGTGAGAGCGATTCCGGCTGATAGGGATGGCCCCACGCAAGACCGTCGATGCGCGCTACCGCCTCGTTGACCCGCGGGTTATACTTCATGGTGCAGGAGCCGAGCGGATACAGGCCCAGGTCGATGGCGTAATTCCACGTGGAAAGCCGGGTGAAATGGCGGATTATCTCCACTTCGCTCACCTCAGGAAAACCCGGGATTTCCGTGCGCACTGCTCCTTCACCCAGGGCCTCGACGGGATCCACCGGCGGAACGTCGAGCGGCGGCAATTGATAGCCGATTTTGCCAGGGGAGCTGGTCTCAAAAAGCAGGGGCTCGTTCTGAGTGAATTGCTGGGTAACTTTACCGGCCATGGATCCTTCTCTCTGCGGCAATTTGTGGAGCACGCGCCCGCGTGGGGGCCAATTGATGGAGGCAATCAGACGCCGGGTTTGCGGTGCTGAGCACAGGTTGCGCGGTCGCCTGCAGCGCACGGCGGAATGAGTCCATATCCTCACGCCCATCATGTTCATTTCGGTGGCGCAAATCAACATGCTGCCAGCCAGTTCCGGATAGAAACGCCCGAGCGGGATACCGCCAATGATTTTCTCCCCAAGCAGCGCCTGGTTCAGCGCCTCCGGGCTTACTCCGCTTGCGGCACAATCCACCACAAATTCGTTGAAGAAGCGCCCAGTGAAGCGCTGCTCGAAGCCACCTGCAAGATAGTGCGCCTTGGAGAGATTTTGCTCGGCTAGTTCCCTCAAACCCTGCTTGCCATAGACGGCCATGAATACCGTGGCCATCAGTGCGATCAGCGCTTGGTTGGTGCAGATGTTGGAGGTAGCCTTTTCACGGCGGATGTGCTGCTCGCGCGTAGAGAGCGTGAGGCAGAAGGCGCGATTGCCGTCAGCGTCGGTGGTTTGGCCAACGATGCGTCCAGGCAACTGCCGGATGTGCTCCATGCGCGTGGCGATCACGCCCGCAAAGGGGCCGCCATAGCAAGGCGAAATTGCGAAGGACTGCAACTCACCGGCAACAATGTCAGCATCAGCCGGAGGCTCCAGCAGGCCTAGCGAAACGGCTTCCGAAAACACGAAGATCAGCAGCGCTCCATGCGCATGGGCAAGCGCGGCGGCAGACTTCACGTTCTCAATGACGCCGAAGAAATTGGGGGATTGTACGATGACAGCCGAAATGGAGTCGTTGAGTTTGGCTTCAAGGTCGGCGAGGTCAATCTCGCCGGTCGTGGGATCAAAAGCCACTTCCTGCACGGGGAGGTCCTGGTTGCGCACCGTGGTGGTAAGCACCTCGCGATACTCAGGATGCACGCTGCGCGCCACCAGGATTCCGCTGCGTTTGTTGATGCGAGCCGCCATCAAAGCCGCTTCCGGCACGGCAGTGGAGCCGTCGTACATCGATGCGTTGGCTACATCCATGCCGGTAAGCTGGCAGATCATCGACTGAAACTCGAAGATGGTAACCAGAGTGCCCTGGGAGATCTCCGCCTGGTATGGCGTATAGCTGGTGAGAAACTCGCCGCGCTGCACCACCACGTCGGCAAGTACGGGGCGATAGTGACGGTAAACGCCCCCGCCGAGAAACGAGGCATAGCCGTTCGCCATGCGGTCGCCGCGCTCGCGGAAGTAGTCAACAATTTCAAACTCACTCTTGCCCGCGGGCAATTCGAGCGCCTGCTGCTGTAGCACTTCGGCGGGCAGGTGGGCAATCAAGTCGTCGAGCGCGCGCAGCCCGCACGCGGCGAGCATTTCCTGGCGTTCGGAATCGGATTTCGGGAGGTAGCGCAACTGTAATTATCCCTCTAAGTACTTCTGATATTCATCGGCGCTCAGCAGATCTTGAATTTCCCCTGCATCGCTGAGCTTCACCTTGATGAGCCATGCTTCACCGTGAGGATCTGCGTTCAGTTTCTCCGGAGCGCTGGCGAGCGCGGCGTTGATGGCGGAAACCTCGCCGCTTACGGGCGAATAGAGGTCAGAAACCGCCTTGACGCTCTCCACTGATCCGAAAGTGTCGCCTTTGGTTACAGTAGAACCCACTTGGGGCAGGTCTACGTAGACAATGTCGCCGAGTTCCTGTTGGGCGTGGTCAGTGATGCCGATGGTGCCGTTGCTGCCTTCGGCGGCCACCCATTCGTGATCTTTGGTGTACCGGTAATTGGTGGGGTACATGGCGTTATTTCTCCCGCTTGTAAAAGGGTGTCTTCACAACCACCGCGTCCACGGGTTGGTTGCGCACCAGAACTTGAATGGGCTGTCCCTCGCCGGCGGCATCCACCGGAAGGTAACAGAGGCCGATGTTCTTTCCGAGCGTAGGGGACGGACCGCCGCTGGTAACCCAACCCGCCGCCTGGCCATCCACCAGAACGCTGTAGCCGTCACGGCCAATTCCGCGGCCAAGCATCTCGAATCCGCACAGCTTGCGAGAGACGCCCGCCTGCTGAATGGCCACCACGGGGTCGCGTCCCACAAAGTCACCCTTCCCCGGCTTCACAATCCAACTGAGTCCGGCCTCGGGAGGCAGTATGGTGGCGTCAATCTCATGCCCATAAAGCGCCATGGCCGCCTCCAGGCGAAGCGTATTGCGCGCGCCCAAGCCGCAGGGAAGAATCCCAAACCTCTTGCCGGTTTCAAGCAGCAGACGCCACAGCGGAGGCCCATCGCTGGGAGCAACGTAGAGTTCCAGGCCGTCTTCTCCAGTGTATCCGGTGCGAGCGATGCGGGCGCTAATTCCGGCTACGGTATCGTCGAGGAAATGGTAGTAGCGGATGCCGGCAAGGTCGCGCTCGCACAAGCCCTGCACCACTTCGAGCGCACGTGGCCCTTGCACGGCAATCTGCACGTAGTCAGGACTCGCAAACCGGACGTGGGCATCGAAGCGGCTAACGCCGTCCGTGCACGTGCTGGCAACGATATGGGCGAAGTCCTTTTCCTGATTCGACGCATTCACGCACAGGAAGTAGTGCTGCTGATGGACACGATGCACCAGAATGTCGTCAACGAAGCCACCGTGACGGTAAAGCAGCGCTGAGTACTGCGCCTGGCCGTCTACAAGGCGGCTGGCGTCGTTCGTGGTGACAAAATTCACCAGTTCGAGAGCCTGACGGCCAGTAACCTCGATCTCCCCCATGTGGCTGACATCGAAAAGTCCCACGCGCTGCCGGACGGCTTGGTGTTCGTCGAGAATGCCCGAGTACTGGACGGGCATCTCCCATCCACCAAAATCGATCATTTTGGCGCCTGAGGCGCGGTGTTCTTCGTAGAGCGGGGTGCGTTGCAGTGGAGCCTCCGCGGGGGTCCCCCATCCGAGGGAAACCGGGCAAGACAATGTGAAGGTAACAAGCACATTCGTCCCATGTCAATGGCCGGGGTAGGGAGTACCGGAACCCCGGAGCGCCTGCGCGTTTTGAAGTAGGGCGCGGGCATTGTACGATGGGGGCGATCACAATCTCACCATGGAATGGCTGATACTGGGTGCGCTGGCGCTGGCGTTTACCGCCGTGCGCCGGTCGGTATTGAACGCGGCCTCGCCGCGGCGCTTGGCAGCCCGCGTCGGCTTCGCGCCCGTGGAGGCCTTCGCGAGTGGCCCGCAGGATTGGTTTGGAGGCGTGGTACACGGTCGCCGTGTGGCAGTGGGCCCGGCGCCGCTGCGCGTGGCACGCCCCAGCCTGTTTCGTCAGACCAAACTGCATCTCTGCATCGCCGTGGGTGTGGCAACGCGGAAGCCGCTGGGGGCACTGGCCTATCGCAGCCACTTCGACCCCAGCAGCCTGCACCGCTTTGAAGAAGCCTTTCGCGTGGAGCGCGGCGACCGGCTAAACCCGGCGGCTCGCGAGGCCATGCTCGCGTTTGTTCGCAAGGGATACGCCAAGCCAAACGAGCGACGCCGTGCAATCCAGGGGCCGGACGCGCGGAACCTGCGATTGTGCGATCGGCAACGAGTACCCGCCGAGGCGCTTCCCGTGCATGTACTGCCAGACGCCCGTACTGTGCTGATACACAACCATCCGCGGCTGCACCTGAGTGCCGACGAGTTCGGGCAGTTGCTAAACGAACTGTCGGTTGTAGCCGATGCTTTGGAGGGAAGCGCACGCGACAGCCAGCCCACGGAACCAAACTGGCCACCCGCGCGACAATAGGGTGTGAGCACCAAACCCCGCATACTTGCCCTGGACCTGGGACGCAAACGCATTGGACTGGCCATCAGCGACGGTTTGGGCATTACCGCGCAAGGGCTGCCCACATTGGAACGGACGAACATAAGGGCTGACATCGGCGGTATTTACCACCTGGCAACAGACCGGGAGGCCAGAGCAATTTTGCTGGGTCTTCCCCGCACGCTCCGCGGTGACGAGGCCCGGCAAGCCAATTGGGTTCGCGAATTCGGCGCGCGCCTCGAGAAACGAAGTCAGATGCCCGTGGTCTATTGGGATGAGCGCCTTACTTCGGTGGAGGCGGAACGTGTTCTGCGACAGGAAGGGGGCGACCGTCTTTCGATGAAAGGCAAAGTGGACCGCCTGGCGGCCGTGATTCTGCTGCAGAGCTACCTGGACGCCGGGTGCCCCGGCCTTTCGGCAACCGGCGGAGATGCTCTCGATAACCAAACCGAACAAGCCGCGCTGCCCAGCGAGAGCGACTTCGGGGAATGGGGCTTTGAGGACCATCTTCAGCCAGGAGATCGGGAATAGTGGCGCGAAAGCTCCAGCGGACTTCGATGGTGATGAAACGAATGAAGCGCATGTTGGGATTCTTGCTCTTGCTGGTGCTGGCGGTGAGCGCCGGGGGCATTTACGTCTTGCGGCAGCTCAGCGCTCCCTTTCAGGGATTCGGCGAAGAAGCCGTGTTTGTGGAAGTGGAGCGCGGGATGAGCACCGCACAGATCGCGGAAGCGCTGGCAGCGAAAGGCGTGATAGCGTCCGCATGGCAGTTGCAGGTGGCGCGCCTGCTTCCACCAAGGGCGTTGCTGCAGGCCGGTGAGTACCGATTTGCCAAGCCGGCAAGCGCGCTGGAAGTCACTGATCGCCTTCGTCGAGGAGACGTCTACTTCGTGACGTTGAAGGTGCCGGAAGGGCTGAACTTGTGGGAGATGGCACAGCTCGTGGAAAGCTCTGACCTTCAAAAAGCCACCGGCTTCCTGAAGGAAGCGCGCAATCCGGAGCTGATTAAGGACCTCGCACCGAGTGCGGAGTCGCTGGAAGGGTATCTGTTTCCAAGCACCTATGAGTTTCGGCGGAATACCACTGCTCGGGAAATCTGCGAACGGTTGACACGTGAGTTTCGCCAGCAGTGGCAGGCACTCGGGCACCCGGGTGACGTGCATGAAGTGGTGACCATGGCGTCGCTGGTAGAAAAGGAAAGCAGCCTTACGGAGGAGCGTCCGCTGGTGGCAAGCGTGTTCTGGAATCGCCAGCGCGAAGGAATTAAGCTCGATTGTGACCCCACGGTGATTTACGCCGCGCTGCTTGAGGGCCGCTACCGGGGCACAATCTACTTGTCAGATTTGCAGCGCGAACACCCATATAACACCTACCAGCGCCGCGGGCTTCCTCCGGGACCCATAGCCAACCCTGGGCTGGAGGCGCTGCGCGCCGCAATCCATCCCGCCCAGAGCGACTACCTCTTTTTTGTGGCCAAGGGGGATGGTAGCGGGGCGCACCGGTTCTCAGAGAATCTGGCCGCGCATTCCCGTGCAGTGCAGGCCTATCGAGATGCCCTCAAAGCGCCAAACGCGAATCGCAACGATTCAGGCAATCGCTAGGGAACAGGGCTGGGCGCTGGTGGACCCACCGGCTCTGGCGCGTATCCGTGTGGCCTTCCCTGAAATCGGCGAGGATACGCTAAGACACGACCTTCGCGAGACCGGCCTACCGTTGCATCCGTCCGTGGAAGGCGTGCGTATGGACGACCTTGCCAGCCTGGCCCGCACGCTGCTGGCGCTGGAGCGCTGCTACCAGGCCTTGGCGGAGCGGTCGCCGGAAGCCGCCGATATCCGCAAGGCAGTGCTGGCGGCGCGACGGAAGGCAGAGTGGGTGATTCGTAACCCAAAAGTGGATACGGCAGTGCGGACCGCGATGGAAGAAAAGCTCCTTTGGCTGAGGGTGTGGCTGGAGAATCCTCCGCTATTTTCCGCATGGCTTGCGCTTCGGCAGGTAACTCTCCGCAACCAAACCGGCCAAGCGGAGCATCCATTTAGCTGAGCACCTCGTAGACTGATCGGCGATGCATGACCGGGTACTACCTCCCCATGGGCAAATCGAAAATTCTGCCCTACAATGAGAGCAAAGGGGCTCCAACAAGGCTCCCCAAAGCTCTGCACCGTGTTGAGAGTCTTCAAGGGTTTTCCTGATTGCAGCCGTTTCGGTTCGCGCTTATACTGGCCTTTTCCGCCTGAGAGATGTTGTGAGGATGAGTAACATTTCGGTGACTGACGAGCTGGACATCAACGCCCCGCACCGCGAGGCTGCGATCTTCTACGGGCTATTTCTGCGAGGCCATTCCGCGGAACGCCTGCGCCAGGATATCGATGTTCCAAAATCGCTACTGGAGAAGTGGACGCGACACAACGCTTACCAGGAAGACATGTTTCAGGAGAACGTGAAACGCATCGTGGAGTACCGGAAACGGGTGCTGCAGATTTTCGATGAACTGGTAAGCAACCGTCCCGCGTTCCCAGGCATTCAGTAAGCCGATTCCTCCTCCTCCCTTCCCGCGTGATCGTGGCTTGAGAACCATGGGTAGAGGATTGGCAGGATCACCAGAACAAGGATTGTGGCGGAAGCCAGACCTCCGATCACCACGGTAGCGAGCGGACGCTGCACCTCCGCGCCAGGGGCAGTGGAAGTCGCCATAGGGATGAAGCCGAAACTGGCCACCAGCGCCGTCATCAGCACGGGGCGCAGACGCACACCGCACCCATGGATCACCGCGTGCCGGATTGGCTCGCCGCGAGCACGCAGTTGATTGATGTAGCTCACCAGCACAATGCCGTTCAGCACGGCGACGCCAAACAGAGCCAGCAGCCCGATCAAAGCGGAAACATTGAGGTTCATCCCTCGCAGCCACAATGCGCCAATCCCGCCCACCATGGCGAAGGGAACGTTCAGCAGAATGAGCAACGCATTCTTCACGCTCTGGAATGTGGCGAAAAGCAGGCCGAAGATGATGCCGATGGAAACCGGTACCACAATGGCAAGGCGAGTCATGGCCCGCTCCTGATTCTCGAACTGCCCGCCCCAATCGGTGGAATAGCCGGGCGGCAAGGGCAAGCCGTCTCGAATCAGTTGCTGGGCTTCGGCAACGAAGCCTCCCATATCGCGCCCGCGTACGTTTGCTTGCACCACAATGCGGCGGTTGCCGCCCTCGCGGCTTACCACCTCTGGGCCGCGCGTTACTTCCACCTGGGCCACATCGCTCAGCAGCACCCTTTCGCCGCCGGGCGCGGTGATGGGTACATTGCGCAGATCTTCGGGGGAATGGCGGAAGCGGTCTGGCAGACGCAACACGATCTCGAAGCGACGCTGGCCATCCACCAATTCAGACACCAAGGCCCCGCTGATGGCTGCATCCATCACCATGCGCACGTCGGCTACGTTTAGCCCATAGCGGGCGAGAGCGGCACGATCCGCAATCACACGGATCTCAGCCACGCCCGTAATCACTTCCATCTGCGTGTCGGCGGCCCCCGGCACGGTGTTCAGGATGCGCAGGGCACGCTCTGCTAACGCCTGCAGAGTATTCGTGTCGTCGCCGAAAATCTTCAGCGCCACATCGCCCTTAGTGCCAGAGACCGTCTCATCCAGGCGCATTGCCATGGGCTGCGTGAAGTTCATTCCAACGCCAGTAATCACCTTCAGCTTCTCGTCCATCGCCTCAATCAGGCCTTCCTTGGTGCGGGCCGTGGTCCACTCCTCGCGGGGCTTCAGCATCACATAGACGTCGGCCTCATAGATGCCCATGGCCTCGGTAGCGAAGTCGGGACGGCCGATCTTGCTGACGATGCTGGTGACCTCCGGCAGTTCAAGCAGAACCCGCTCCATTTGCGTGCTGAGCTTGGCGGACTCGGTGAGTGCAATACCCGGCAACTTCAGCGATTGAATCAGAACGGAACCCTCATCCAGCCGCGGCATAAACTCCGTGCCGATAAAGCCCAGCGAGCCGATGGCTATTGCCATCACCAGCACGGCGGCGACTAGCACCGTGGCCCGATGGGCAAAGGCCCAGTGGAGAACCTTCAGGTAGCGCTCGCGAAACTTATCGAAGTACTTCTCCCCGTGTGGCTTGGTGCCCCGATGCAGAAAGATGCTGGCCATGGCGGGAACGGCGGTCAAGGATAGAATCAGTGAGCCTACCAATGCACTGCACACGGTGATGGCCATGGGACGAAACATGCGGCCTTCAAGGCCTTCAAGCGTGAAGATAGGCAGGTAGACCGCGATGATGATGCCCACGGCATAGACAATGGGGCGGGCTACTTCCGTGGCGGCACCCCGAATGCGTTCGCGCGCGTCAACGGGAGGATCACCCTCGCGTCGCTTCAAACGCCGGACGGAATTCTCCATCATCACTACCGAGCCGTCGACAATCATCCCGAAGTCGATGGCTCCAAGGCTCATCAGGTTTGCACTGATGCCGAAAGCCATCATGCCCAGAAAGCCGAAGACCATGGAGAGAGGAATCACCGCAGCCACAATCAGGCCGGCCCGAAAGTTGCCCAAAAACAACAGCAGCACAGCAAGCACCAGCAGGCCGCCCTCAATGAGATTGCGGCCGACGGTACGAATGGTGGAGTCGATGACAGTGGACTGGTCGTAAAAGGGAATCAACTTTACGCCTTCGGGCAGGCGAAGGTCAGCTAGCTTCTCCTTCACGCGCGCGATGACTTCCCGGCCGTTCTCACCCTTCAGCATGATCACCATGCCAGAGACGGTCTCGCCTAGCCCGTCGCGGGTGACTGCGCCCTGGCGAGGCATGGCGCCCAGGCGCACCGTGGCGACGTCTTTCAACAGAACGGGCGTGCCGGCGCGAGCGAGCACCACAATGCGCTCAAGATCACTTTCGTTGCGGGCGCGCCCAAGACCGCGCACGGTGTATTGCTCAAAAGCATGCTCTATGTAGCCACCGCCGAAGTTCAGGTTGTTCTCCGCAACCCGCTCGTATACATCGCTGACCGTTAATCCGTAGGACTGCAGACGAACAGGATCCACGACAATCTGGTATTGCTGCGTTTCCCCGCCCCAGGTGTTCACCTCATTCACGCCATGAACTGTGCGCAACTGGTTCTTCACCATCCATTCGTGGATGGTCTTCAGTTCCATGGGGGAGTAGCCTTCCCCGGCAACGGTGTACTGGTAGACTTCACCGAACGCCGTGGCAACGGGGCCGAGGGTGGGTTCCAGTCCTGGAGGAATGCGGTTCTTGGCTTCCTGCAAGCGTTCATTCACGATCTGGCGCGCGAAGTAGATACTCACCTCGTCGTCAAAGACGATGGTGACCATGGAGAGGCCGAGCTTGGAGGCGACGCACGCCCTGGGCGCGAGGAAGCCCCATCACGGCGCTTTCAATTGGAAAGGTGACGAGGTCAGCCACTTCGTCGGGCGCCATCGCGGGTGCGGGAGTCACAATGGTGACCTGGTTGGGCGTGAGGTCAGGGAAAGCTTCCAGCGGAATCCGCGTGACCGCAAAGTAGCCCACGGCAACCAGCAGCAGCAAGCCCATTACCACCAGCCAGCGGTTGTCGAGGTGGAAATGGATGATGCGGTTCAGCATGGCGATGGGTTCCAGCTAGTCGGCCAGCGAAGCTTCGAGCAGCTTCGACTTCAGCAGGAAGGTGCCTTCCACCACCACCCGGTCTCCCTGGCGCAGGCCTGAAAGCACGCGACGGTGACCATCCATCCCGGCTCCGGTCTCCACCGGGCGAACCGCGAATCGGCCTTCGCCCAGTTCCACAAAGACGACTGCCTGGCCGTGCAGTTCCTGGAGAGCCTCCTGTCGAATGAACATGCCTTCGTCGGAGTCCTCGAGCGCCATCTCGGCGGTGGCGTACATCTCCGGGCGCAGGCGCATGCCGGCGTTCGGCAAGTCGACGCGGACGTGCACGGTGCGGGTGGCCGCATCCAGTTCAGAGCCCACGAAGCTTACGCGGCCGGCGAACGAGGTGTCTGGGAAGGCCTGCACGGATACCGCCACCGGCATTCCCACCCTCACCAGGCTGAGGTCCTGCTGCTGGACCGCCGCAATTAGCCAGACGTTCTGCAGGTCAGAAATCGCGAAAAGGCTGGTAGCTGGTTGCACCACGGTGCCGGGTGTGACGTTGCGTTCGACGATAGTGCCTGCGGCCGGAGAGCGGATGGGTAGCAGATCGGTTTCCGGAAATCCGGCAATTCGAACCGTCTTGCTCGCATCCAGCCGCACGCGGAGGTACTCTTCCAGGTGAAATCGCGTTCTCTCAAGCTCAGTCTCAGCGTTCCGGATCTCTCCTTCCACGTCGAGCAGTTCAGACTCGGCCTGCTGGACCTGCTGCAAGGAGGCGGCTTTCAGTTCATGCAGCCGGCTTGCCCGGTCGCGGAGGGTCTGCAAAAAGGTGCGCCGGCTCTGGAGGCGGGTGAGTTCAGACCTGGCCCGCGCGTATTCAGCCCTCGCTTCGTGAATCTCATGGCTGAACATCCGCGCCAGCAGATCACCCTCACGGACCTGGTCGCCAACGTTCCGGGCGATGTCTACCACGCGCCCTTCGGTCACCGCACCCACCCGCCAGGTCCGATTCTCGTTCATCGTCACTCGGCCGGCAGTGCGCAGGATACGCGGAATACGGCGGAGTACGACGGGCTCAGCAACAACAGTAATCTGTCGGAGCGCCCCGGAGCTGAGTTCCACAATGCGGCCTTCTTCTGTATTCGAAGCCGGCGCCGGTGAGGATGAGGGGGCATTCTCCGGAGCGTTTGCCGCATCAGTTGCGCAACCAGCCAGGAAGAGCGCACACGCGAGGAATGGGACAAGAAATCGAACAGGAATCATTGCGTAACCCCCAGTGCGGCTTCCAGTTCCACGACGCTAAGTTGATATGCAACCATTGCATCCACAAACACCTGCCGGGCTTCGATGCGAACGCGCTGTGCGTCGAGCAGGCGCAGCAGGTCGCTGCCGCCCTCACGATAGGCGGCCTCGGCTATCTCAGCCGTTTCCTGGGCCTGGCTGCGCAATTGTGGAAGCGTACTTTCCAGTTGCCGGCGACGGATGCGGTAGTTCTCAGCGGCTGCTTCAGCTTCAGCCCGCGCCATCTGCTCCGCCGCGCGCAACATCGACCCCGCCTGCCGTTCTTCCACCTGAGCGCTGGCGATGTTGCCTTCATTGCGATTGCGGATCATCAGATCCCACTGGGCGCCCAGCACCAAGGTATCGAAGGGTCCAGCACGCTTGTACCCGGCAATCCAGGTGAGGTCGGGACGGGCGTTGGCGCGCTCCAGTCGGATGGTAGCGCCAGCCTGCTCAATAGCTACACGGCGGATTGCGAGTTCCACACGCTGCCCGGTGGCCAGCGACGGATCCAGCGGAAAGGGAGGAGTTCCTGGGTTCTCTTCCAGCACTTCGCGAAGAGATAGTGACGGAAATTCGTCTTCACCCATGGCGAGTTGCAGCAGGATCCGGGAGCGTTCCGCGTCGAGCGAGGCCTGATTGAGATCAAGCATCAGGCGTTCCCGCTCCAGGCGGATGCGGATGAGGTCCGCCTCCGCCATGGCGCCTTCGCGCACACGAGCCTCGTGGTAGTCGACGATGCGTCCGAAATTATCCAGGTTTTCGCGAAGCAGTTCTCGGCGCTGCTGCGCTCCGAGCGCCTGCCAGTACGCCGCCTTCACGCGCAAGGCTACCTGACGGCGTGTGAGTTCGCGTTCCAGCGCGGCAATGCGTACCGCCGCATCCGCCTGCTCCGTGCGGCGTTGCCGCTTGCCGAACAGTTCCCATTGCTGTTGCAGAAAAGCGAAATACTCGCCATCGTTGAAGGCGCGGTACCCCGGCTGCTGCCAGGCGCGTACGTCCTCAAACTGGAAATTCAGGCTGGGGTTGTAGGTCTTACCTGCTTGCAGTTTCAAGCCCTCCTGGCTTTCCACTTCAAGCGACGCTGTTACCAGGTCAGGGTGCCGGGCGAGCGCGCGGTCAACGGCCTGCTGCAGGGTAAGCGATGGCTGCGCCGCGAGCACGGAACTCACCAGCAGCCACAGCGCAAAACGAAACAACATGAAATCAGACTCTCTTGTCCACTGTAGCATTGCCTCTGGGAAATGGTTTGGAGCCATAATCGAAATATGCTTCTTCCGCTATATCAAGTGGACGCCTTCACCAGCCGCCGCTTCGCCGGAAACCCCGCCGCCATTGTGCCACTCGGCGCCTGGCTGGAGGACGCCGCACTGCAAGCCATTGCGCTTGAAAATAACCTTGCCGAAACCGCCTTTTTTGTGCCGCGAGCGGACGGTTTCCACTTGCGCTGGTTTACCCCGCTGGCGGAAGTGGACCTGTGCGGCCATGCAACGCTGGCTTCGGCCTGGGTGCTGTTTCATCTGCTGAACTTTCCCGAACCCGTCATCCGCTTTCATACGCTCAGCGGCGAACTGCGAGTAAGCCGCGAAGGGCAGCGTTTGCGGATGGACTTTCCCGCTACTCCCGCGCGGCCCGCAGTGGTGAAACGGGATCTCGTGAGGGCGATGGGTGCGCAGCCGTTGACGGTACTTGAGAGCCGCGACATTGTGTTCGTCTATGATGATGCCGATCAGGTGAAACGGTTACAGCCCGACATTCATGCGCTAATGCGGCTGGTCCCGTTTGGCCTCATCGCCACCGCGCCTGGGGTCACAAGCGGTGAAGAATCTTGCGATTTTGTGTCGCGGTTCTTCGCCCCGGCAATGGGCGTACCCGAAGATCCCGTCACCGGCTCAGCGCACTGTACGCTGACACCCTACTGGGCTGAACGTACCGGAAAGACATCGTTGTTCGCAAGGCAGGTTTCAAGTCGCGGCGGCGAGTTGTGGTGCTCTCTGCACGGCGACCGCGTGCATCTGGAAGGCGAGGCAGTCCTGTATATGCGCGGCGAGATAGAAGTCTAGCCGCAATCGTTGAAGCAGGAAGGCGAGTCCCATGGGAGAACTCAGCAACCAGACCGCGGTGATCACCGGAGGCGGCACAGGCATCGGCTTTGCCATCGCTGAGCGCTTTCATCGCGAGGGCGCCTTTGTGGTCCTAAGCGGACGCCGCGCGGAGGTGCTACAAGAAGCAGCGCGGCGCATCTCACTGGCCGCCGAGCGCGTGGCGATTGTGGACGCGGACGTCACGGACGAGCAGCAGGTAGCGCGCCTGATCGAGCAGGCGGCAAGCAACACCGGTCGCATCGACATTCTCGTGAACAACGCCGGCCCGATGCGCGTTCACAAAGCACCGGAGGATACTTCGCTCGAAGAGTTTCGCCAGGCCATCGACACAAACATCGTGGGAGCCTTTCTGTGCGCACGCGAAGCGGGCAAGTTGATGATCCGCCAGAAGAGTGGGCGCATCATCAACATGTCTTCCATGTCGGGAAGCATCGTAAACCGGTATGTGCACGGCGGTTCCTACGAAATTTCAAAGGCCGGCATGAACATGCTGACGAAAACCCTCGCCGTGGAGTGGGCCAAACACGGCATCCGCGTGAATGCCATTGCACCGGGCTACTACGCCACGAAGCCCAATGAGGCATACTTCGCGGCGCATCCTGAGGCGGCGCACCAGATTCTTGAGCTGATTCCCACTGGAAAGTTCGGAGCTCTGGACGAACTGGCCCGGCTTGCCGTGCTGCTCGCTTCTCCGAACACCGACTACATGACCGGCAGCATCTTGACCATCGACGGTGGCTACACGGTTTGGTAGCAGGAAACTCGGTAGCAGGAAACGTCGCAACAGGAAGCGGGCGCCAACCCCCGCGTTTCAGCGGCTGGCGCCCAGGATTCGACTTGCTTCCGCGAGCTTCCCCGAATGCAGTGCGAATCGGCTACTCTTCGTCAGCCGATGGCCCAAGCAGTGCGGGCACCGAGATGTCGTTCAACCGCAAATAGAGACCCAGTTGGGCGCGGTGATGCACCAGGTGATCGAGGATGAAGCTGCGCAACACCACGAGTTTGGGCATGCTGAACATCGCCTCGCCCGCCTTCTTCATAGTCCACGTTTCCATCAGAGTCTCATCGCTTACCGCATTTAACGCGGCGAGCGAAGCGGCAAGATTCTTGTCGAAAGTTTCCAGCAAGTCGGCGGAACTGCTGGCGACGTAGGGTTCCCAAGCGGGGCCATCCACGGGCGCCACGTCCATGCCATCGGTAGTGATAGTGAATTCCGCCCAGCCCAGCGACTCCGCGAGGTGCGAGCTAAGCTTCAAAAACGTCATCGACTTCGGGTGCGGGGTCCAGTCGAACTTCTCTTCCGGAATCCGTTCCAACGTCTTGCGCGCGGATACTGCGGACTGCTTCAGTTCCTGCGCCATTCCTTGTCCTATGGTCATCGGGTAATTCCTTTGGTTATGAATTTGGCGGCCGCGCAACCGGCGAATTGGCCCCTTAAGCAGAATACTGCATTCCAAACAAAATTCCAGCAAAAAAAGTGAAAATCTTTACAGTATTTTTACACCGCCAAACTTCCAGGCGCACTCGCAGACCATCCCGTCCCAAGCCAGCGGTGTTGATGAGCTTTGTTGATGAGGCAGGAGCGGATTCGATATCGTGTGGCAAGCGGTAACCCGGATACCCGGCCCCCGCTTTCTATTTATGCCGCAACCATTTGGCCGCGAACCACTTGCCGAGAAATCCTCCCTGCTCCTCCATCGCAAGCGCCCGGACTTTTCGTCGCCGTTGCTCGAGATTCGTCCGGAGCAGCACGAACGCATGCGGGGCTTACTCGATTTTTTGTATGGCGAAGCGGAGGCGGCACGGCTCCTGCCCGAGGTGGTGCGGCTCCTGCGCGTTCACCATGCGCACAAGACGCCGGAGATGATCGAGACGGAAGAGGCATTTCGTCCGGAAGACCTGTTCACTGAGCGGGACATGGTGGTGATTACCTACGGCGACCTCATTCAGTCCCCGCCGCGCAAGCCATTGGAGGTGCTGTGCGAGGTCACCAACATCTTCCTGGGTGACGTCGTGAGCACCATCCACGTGCTGCCCTTCTTTCCGTATTCGTCTGATCGCGGATTCAGCGTGATTGATTTTCGGGAAGTGGATCCAAACTTGGGATCATGGGACGACATCGAGCGCGCGAACACCCAGTTCCGGCTGATGTTCGATGGAGTGGTGAACCATATCTCCGCGCAGAGCGAATGGTTCCAGGAGTATCTGAACGGAAATCCTGAGTTCCAGGAGTTCTTCCTGGCCTACGACACGCCGAACAGCATTTCGCCCGAAGACCTTAGGCACATCCTGCGCCCGCGCACGTCACCATTGCTGAGTCGAGTGGAGACTATCGACGGCCCGCGCTACGTCTGGACGACATTCAGTGATGACCAAATTGACCTGAACTTCCGCAACCCCGCGGTATTGCTGCGCGTTCTGCAGGTGCTGCTGTTCTATGTCCAAAAGGGAGCCGACCTCATCCGCATTGATGCCGCCACGTATTTATGGAAAGAGCTGGGAACCACGTGCGCGCATCTTCCGCAAACCCATGGGGTGGTGCGCTTTCTGCGGGCGGCTATCGATACGGCAGCTCCGCGCGTAGCGTTGCTGACGGAAACCAACGTGCCGCACCACGACAACATCAGCTACTTCGGAGACGGCACGAACGAAGCACACATGGTGTACAACTTTGCGCTGCCCCCACTGGTACTGCATACCTTCCTGGCAGCGGATTGCACTGCACTTTCTGAGTGGGCAGCAACTCTGCACGTGCCTTCCTCTACAACCACCTACTTCAATTTCCTCGATTCCCATGACGGAATCGGACTACTGGGAGCGCGGGGCATTCTGGACCAAGAGCAGATTGCGGCGCTGGTGGATTCAGTGCTTGCCCATGGTGGACTGGTCTCGTACCGCACGGCGTCGGATGGCGGGCGGTCCCCTTACGAACTCAACATCACCTGGTTCGATGCACTCAATGATCCTCATGCGCACGAACCCGACAACCGCAAGGTGGACCGGTTCACTGCCTCACGCGCCATCGCCCTGGTACTGAAGGGTGTACCTGGGATCTACCTCCCAAGTGTTACCGGAAGCCAGATTGCGCCCATGGAAGCAAGCGACATAGCGGAACCACGCGCCATCAACCGCCGCAACTTCAACGAACGGCAGATGATTGAGGCGCTGATGAACCCGGATTCGCTGGCCTACCGGATTGCCAGCCGTTTCCGGCAGTTGGCTGAGCACAGGGTGGCGATACCCGCGCTGCACCCAGGGGCACGCCAGAAGGTGCTTCCTACCGACGGCACGGTGTTTGCGCTATGGCGCAAGTCGGTCGACGGGGAATCCACTCTGCTAAGCCTGGTGAACGTCACGCAGCAGCAAGTACACGTGGAGGTCGCGTGCGCCCTGCTGGAAACTGCAACCGCCCGGTGGCGCGACCGCCTCACCGGCTCCCGCTTTGAGTGCAGCAACCACCGCCTATCCGCGGCAATTCCCCCGTATGGGGTACTTTGGCTGGAGCCCGACCAAAGCTGACGGTATGTGTTCGCCAGATATCCAGGCGTTCCCTTCCCAACGCCCGGGTTTCCTACTCGTACCGAAGCGCCCGAATCGGATTCACACGGGAGGCGCGTAATGCAGGAATATACCCCGCTAGCCCGGCCACCAGCCCCAGCGCCGCGACCGCCAATCCTAGCGTCATCGGATCAGTTCCCGACAGACCGTATAGCTGTGCCTCGATGAAGCGTGTCAGTCCAATGGATGCCACCGCACCCACTGCGATGCCGATACCAATCAGAAGCAACACCTCGCGCATCACCATCCCGATTACACTGCTGCTGATGGCCCCTAAGGCCATGCGGATACCAATCTCTCTGGTGCGGCGCCCCACGCTGTAGGCCATCACTCCATACAGCCCCACAGTAGCCAGAATCGTCGCAATTACCCCGAACACTGTGGATAACATGGCAATCATCCGTTCGGTCACCAATGAGCGATCAATCTGTTCGCTCATCGTACGCAAGTCGAACACTGGCAGGGATTGGTCCAGGTCCATTACGGCGCGACGGATAGCCGCAAACGCCTGGGCGGAGTCCATGGTTAAACGCAGATAGGCGTTCATGCCAGCGGAATTGTGGCTCTGCATGTGCGGTACGAAGACCTGGCGGGGAATCTCGTCCCGCAGATTGCCATACGCGGTGTCACGGGCTACCCCAACAATTGTGATGTCTGTCTTTGTTCCCGGATCACCTCCAAAACCGAACTGTCGCCCGATGGCGTCTTCCGGAGTCTTGAAGTAATACTTCGCGAAGCTCTCGTTGACAATTGCATACTTCGGGGGACCCTTCAATTCCTTCTCGATCTCCAGGAAGCGGTCTCGGTCAGCCTGCCGGCTGAAGTTCAGCGACGTGAGCACTGAGTCGGGGATCAAGGCACGTTCGTCTGCCTGACTAAACTCGCGACCTGCGAGAAGTGGAATGCCAAGTGTCGCAAAATAGCCGTCGCTGACCGTGTTTACCCACGGATTCATGTCCTCACCATCCTTGGCTTGGTACCCATGCACGGTAACCGTGCTATCTGACCGGTTACCATCCAGCAGACGAACTCTGCTGATGGCTACGCCGCGGACACCTGGGATCCCGGCAAGCGACTTCTGCAGGTTCTGAAAAAACGCGCGGCTGCGAGCGTTGTCATACCCGGCAAGTGCTGGATTGACACCAAAGGCGACTATCTGCTCCGTTTCAAAGCCCGGACTGAGTGTGCGCAAATTGAACAGACTGCGAGCGAATAGACCGCAGCCAATCAGCAACAACAAAGACAACGTAACCTGGGCCACCACCAGCCCTTTTTGAAACACCGCGGCGCTTGTACTGGTGACTGACCCAGCCTGGTCTTTCAGAGTCCCCGCCAAGTCTGCTTTGCTGTTATGGAATGCAGGAGCCAGCCCGAAGAACACCCCTGTTGCCACAGACACCAGGAACGTGAAGAGAAACACCCTCAAGTCAGGACTCGCGTGGATGGAAAGCGGCGAGGAGCCTTGCGGCATGACACTCAGCAGGTAGCTGTTCAGCGGGATCGCCAGCAGCATTCCGGCAACGCCACCAGCGAGCGACAGCAGCAGACTCTCCACAAGCAGTTGGCTTACAATGCGACTGCGTTTTGCGCCTAACGCCAATCGGACCGCCAGTTCCTTCTGTCGCGCGGCAGCGCGCACCAGCATCAGATTGGCGACATTTGCGCATGCGATCAGCAGCACAAAACCAACGATGCCCATCAGCACGGCAAGTGGCCTCGTAAACCGTTGGCGGAAGTTCGGCTGCCCCTGCCCGCCAGGTACTACTTCGATGTAGCTTTCTAGAAACCGGTCCCGCACATATTGGGTGGCATTGCGAAACGCCTCCTGCCGCACTTCATCCTGGATCATGGCCTTATAGAGCGGCTCTAGCGAAACTTTCGCATTCTCCGCCTGCAAGCCATCCTTCAACCGTCCGAACACTTGTACCCAACGGGTGCGCCGGTCCTCCGTGCGGTTCCAGTTTGGAATCATCTGGCCCGCCATGTTCAGGGGTACAAGCACCTGAGGACTGTAGCCGAGATCCACACCATTGAATCCGTCGGCCGCTACACCTACGACCGTCATCGGGAAGTTGTTGACGTGGATACTCTGTCCAAGGATGTCGTCCTTGCCGCCGAACCGAGTCTTCCAGCAGTGGTAGCTGAGCACGGCAACCGCGCCCTCTCCGGGCTTTGCATCATCCTCTGGAGTAATCAGCCTGCCCCGGGCTGCCCTTATCCCCAGCACCTCGAAGTAGTTGCCCGAGATCAATTCCGACGCTACCCGCTCGGTTTCGCCACCGTGGCTAAGGCTTGAATCGAACGCATAGCGGGCCAGCATGCCCGTGAACACCTGGTTCTGGTCCCGGAAGTCCCGGTACATGGGATACGACATCGCATACGAACCCCAGTTGCTTCCGTAGTGATTCCCCCTCGCATACAGTTGCACCAAGCGCGCTGGATCCTCAACCGGCAGCGCACGAACCAGCACTTGGTCCATCAACGTGAAGACCGCGGTGTTCGCGCCAATTCCGAGAGCCAATGAGGCAATCGCGACTGCGGTAAAGACAGGCGTCTGCGCAAAACTGCGAAGAGCAAAGCGAAGATCGGAGGCAAGGTTCTTCATGGCTTGGTGGGGAATACGCTGGTTCTTCCCGAATGTTCCAACGAAACTTCGATTATTCCCTGCACGCATGCCTTGGAAGTGGGCGCACGCTGGCGGCGGACAACACTTCGTTCTCACTCCACACGGCGGCTTGCTTACGTACTCACTCATTTCGGCGCCGTCAGTATATGAAACCAACCTGTCACCACACGATTCACCTTTGCCGCAGCCTCCTGTCACTTGTGGCATGCTAAAAGAAACTGGTGGACCCACCAGCATTTCCGTAGGATCAGGTACTACTGACTATGAGCTTTCTGAATAGGGTTTTTCTGCGCGCCGCTGCCGTTGTTTTCGTGCTGCTGGCTTTTGGGATCGCCGCCCCAGCCGCTGAGGTGGACGGGGCTTGGACGCTGGTGTTGATTACCGAGATTGGCGACCGGCCCATGCCAATTACTCTGAAGCAGCAGGGTGAGGACGTTTCCGGTTCGCTGGGTGAATTTCAACTGAACGGCACCTTCCGCGAAGGCACGTTGAGGCTGAAGGCTGCCGACTTCTATGCGCCGGAAGCAGGTTTCAAGGCGGATCTGGTGCTACAGGGGACCGTCGAAGGTAGCAAGATTAGCGGAGACTGGAGCTATGGCGAGTACTCTGGCGCCCTCCGGGGCGAGAAGACCGCCGTTGCGGCCAGTGCAGCCAACCCCAATGGCACCTGGGATCTGGTGCTGAATACCGAAGTGGGTGACAAGCCCGCGCGGCTGTTGCTGAAAACCGATGGCGAAGCGGTAACCGGACAGATTGCCGAATCGAATCTGCAACTGGCGGGCACCTTCCGCGAGGGAACGCTGGCGGTTAAGATTCCTGACTTCTATTCGCCCGACGCCGGGTTCAAGGCTGACCTCAGCATCCAGGGGAAGATTGAGGGCGACAGCATCGTGGGTGGGCGCTGGAACTTCGCAGAGTACTCTGGCAGCCTGCGTGGCAGCCGCATCGCGCAGTAGAGAGAGTTCCCGCTCCCCGGCCGGGATGGACTTTTGAATCGCCAGCTACGTTCATGCGTCTTTTTGTCGCCATCGACATTCCAGACCTGCTGCTGCAGCAGATAGTAGGCTTGATTCAGCAGTTAAGGCCGGCGGCCAAGGCTCGGTGGAGCCCCGCCGGCAATCTTCATATCACCACGAAGTTTCTGGGCGAAGTGGATCCCGGCCAGCTTCCCGCGGTCGTTGAGGCCTTGCGGTCGATGCCCCGCGGAGGACCAATTCGCGTTCGTTTGGGTGGCCTTGGCTGGCTACCCAATCCGCATTCGCCGCGCATTTTGTATCTGGGAGTGCAAGCCCCGCAGAGCCTGCCCGACCTGCACACTGCCACCGACACGGCAATGGCGGCGTTGGGCATCCCGCGCGAAACGAAACCATTCCGTCCGCACCTCACGCTGGCGCGCATCCCAAAAGGTTGCCAGGTAGTGGAACTGCGGCAGGCTATCGCGGCGATCCCCCCTGCTGAGCCAGTTGAGTTTGAGGCAACCACCTTCCACCTCTACGAAAGCCAACTGCAGCCCACCGGCAGTGTGTATGTGAAGCGGGAACGGTTCTCGCTCTAGCGAGGCTACCGTCCTGCCCAATCTGGTGCGACGGGTACAACGATATAGCCCTCCTGGCGATTACCCGCCACCATGGTGCGGGCCTTGCCCCAGAACCACCACCAGGCTCCAATATAGGCGCAGAGCACGGCGTCATACTGGTCCTCCACCGCCTTAATCTCTCGCCCAATCGCGGGGACTTCCGGCAAGCCTTTCAACCGCAGTCGCGGTTTCGCCAACGGAAGCGTTGCCATCAACCGGCGGCGGTAGTCTTCCAGACTAGCCCTCCGTTCCGGCACAGTGCCTTTCTTGTATTTCAGAATCCGGTCCAGCGAGAACAGATGTAGCATGGCGGCGTGGGGGTAAACCTCGATCTGATAGCGTCCTGGACGTTGTGGTTCCATGCAGTCGGCGTGTTTGAATCCTAACTCCTCGAGGCCCCGGCCCAAGGCGGTGGTTCGTTCCGCGAACGCACTGCCCAGGTTCGCCGGATAGCAGCCAGCATGCTGCTTCCCGAAGCGCACGTGCATGGCTCGGTCTGCCTCGCGCATGCCGGTGGGGTTGACGATCACCGTAGGGGCATCCACCGCCACCATCGCGGGCTGGTCGCCAGTAGATTCGTCCACCCAGGCAAGTACCCGTTGGGGATCGCTGATGCGGCCAATCTCTTCGATAGCCAGCGTGCGTCCATCCCACGTCAGAGATGCCACGCCGCTCGGCTGGCTGGTCCATCCAAAGTCAATTCCCATGAAGCGCATGATGCCCATATCCTTTTCGTCGTGCCAGTTCGGCAACCGTCTGATACCCATCCGAACATGCCCAAAAATCCATGGCGTCCGCCATCCTGCATGGTACATTGAGAGATTACCGAGATCCCGTTTCCCCTGTTGTTGTTACCCATGTACTGGAGCAAACTGTTCATCCCCACCCTGCGGGAAGTGCCCGCTGAAGCCGAAGTCGCCAGCCACCAATTGATGCTGCGCGCGGGCTATGTGCGTCAATTGGCGGCAGGTATTTATAGCTACCTGTTTCTGGCGCAGCGGTCCCTGATGAAGATCCAGCGAATCATCCGCGAAGAGATGGAGGCGATCGGCGCGCAGGAGATGTACCTGCCCGCGCTCAACCCGGCGGAAGTTTGGCAGGAATCCGGCCGCTGGGACGTGATGGGCGATAACATGTTCCGGCTGAAGGATCGCTTCGGCCGTGATCTCTGCCTGGGCATGACTCACGAAGAGGTGATGACCTCCGTCGCTCGCGGCGAACTCAACAGCTACCGGCAGTTGCCACAGCTTTGGTACCAGATCCAAACCAAGTTTCGTGACGAACCCCGGCCGCGTTCGGGCCTGCTGCGCACCCGGCAGTTCACCATGAAGGACTCCTACTCCTTTGATCTCGATGCGGCGGGCCTCGACCTCTCCTACGAAAAGCACTACCAGGCCTACAACAAGATCTTCCGTCGATGCGGCCTGAAGTTTATGGCCGTGGAGGCCCATTCGGGAGCCATGGGCGGCAGTCAGAGCCATGAGTTCATGGTGATTAGCGACGCGGGTGAGGACTATGTGGCCGTTTGCGAAGCTACCGGCTACGCGGCAAATCTGGAGAAAGCCGTAACCCTGCCGGTGCCCCCGGTGCACGGCGACCCCTCTGGCGACCTCGTTCCCGAAGAATTCCACACCCCAGGGCGCAAGACCATCGCCGAGGTGGCGGACTTCACGGGTCTGCCGCCCACCGCGCAGATGAAGAGCCTGATTCTGGTTGCGGACGAGAAGCCGATCCTGGTGCTGCTTCGCGGAGACCATACGCTTAGCGAGACGAAGCTCGAAGGCTTTCTGGCCGCGAAGGAATTGCGCCCGGCGCACCCTGAGGAAATGCGCCAGTGGCTTGGCGCGGATGCCGGCAGTTTGGGCCCGATAGGCGTCGCGAACATGCGTATTTTGGCCGACAATGCCCTGCGTGGTCGCCACAACATGATCTGTGGCGCCAATAAGGACGACTACCACCTGAAGAACGTCACGATTGGCGAAGACTTCCAGGCCGAGTTTGCTGACCTTCGCCAAGCCGTGTCGGGCGACCGGACGCACGACGGCAAGGGAGTCATAGAAGTGCGCAAAGCCATGGAGATCGGCCATATCTTCAAGCTCGGCTACAAGTACTCTGAGTCCATGGGCCTGCGCGTGTCTGGTGACGACGGCAAGGAGGTAACGCCCATCATGGGCAGTTACGGCATTGGCGTGGAGCGTATCCTTGCAGCGGCGATTGAGACCTACCACGACAAGAACGGCATTGTGCTTCCACCCGCCATCGCGCCCTTCGATGTAGTGATTACGCCAGTGAACTCCGAGCTTCCTGAACAGCGGGAAGCCGCCGAGCGCATCTATCGGGAATGCCGCGAGTGGGGCCTCGACGCGCTGCTCGACGACCGCAAGGAACGCGCGGGAGTTAAGTTCAAGGATGCTGACCTGGTGGGTATCCCCTACCGCATTACCGTGGGAAAAAAGATCAGCGACGGCGTGGTGGAAGTGTTTGACCGGTCGACCGGCGCCAACACCGACCATTCCGCCCACGAAGCATTTGAGGACGTTCTGCGCCGCGTGAAATCGACAAACCTCGCCGCTGCGGAAGGCAAGGCCTAGAGGCAGGGCGTGTCCGCCCGATAATGGCAACATGAGCGCAGATTGGCAGCAGATTCGCGCACAGTTCCCCGCTTTGCGGAACAGCGTCTGGCTGAACACCGCCACCTTTGGGCAGGTACCGCTGAGGGCGCAGGCAGCCATTGCCGAGCACTACAACCGGCGCAACATCCTGGGTCCGCGAGACTTCCTGGATTGGTTCAGCGAAGCCGATGAGATCCGTGCTGACATCGCACGGCTGTTTGCGGTACACGCGGAAGATGTCGCCTTCATTCCCCACACCAGTTTCGCGCTATCGCTGATAGTCAGTGCGATTGGGTGGCAGGCGGGCGACGAAGTGCTCACCTTCGATAACGAGTTCCCGAACCAGATCTACGCAGCCTCCCTGCTGGAAGCACGGGGCGTGCACCTGCGCACGGTGCCTTTGGCGGAATGGCGGGAGGCCATCACGCAGCGCACACGGCTGGTGGCGCTCTCGCACACAAACTACGCCACGGGCGAGCACGCGGATATTGAGACTATGGGCGCGGCCGTGCATTCCCAGGGCGGCCTGCTGTATGTGGATGGCACCCAAACCGCGGGTGTCCGGCAGGTACAGTTCGGCGAGCATCCGCCTGACCTCTACGCGGTGAACGGGTACAAGTGGATGAACGCGCCGCCCGGCGCCGGCTACCTGCTGGCCCCGCAAAGCACCAGGGAGTGGCTGCAGCCCCATACCGTGGGCTGGCGCAGCCACAAGGACTGGCGCAACGTAAACCAACTGCACCTGGGAACGCCAGTGTTTTCAAACACAGCGGAGCGCTATGAGGGTGGAATGCTGCCGTTTGTGAATCTGTTTGCCATGCGGGAGTCCGTCCGGATGGTGCTGGAGATTGGCCTGGATGTGGTGGAATCCAGAGTGCTCGCGCTGGCCGGGCTGGTTTGTGAGGAGTTGCGCCTCGCTGGCGCCACACCCTGTGGCGGCGGCAGTGGCGGCGGGCATATCGTGGCAGCCAAATTGCCTGAAGGCGTTGAGCCTGGAACGGTAGCCAAGGCGTTGGAGGCGCGGGAGATCCTGGTGAGCGCACGCCACGGGTATCTGCGAATCTCGCCGCACTACTACAACGACGAAGACGACGTGGCCGCCTTCGGAGAACAACTCCGGGAGGTGCTTGCCCATGGCTGAGCAGCCATCAAGCGCCGTGGAGGCCCGCGGCGGCTTCTTCCTCAGCTTCGAGGGCATGGACGGCGCCGGCAAAGGAACGCAGATTGACCTGCTGGTGGAGTTACTCTCCGCGCTTGGCCTCCACCCGGTTGTGAATCGCGAACCCGGAGGCACGCTCATCGGCCAGCAGATCCGCACGATTCTGTTGGACGCCGCCAACTCCCACCTCCGGCCTACCGCCGAGTTGCTGCTCTACTTTGCCAGCCGCGCCCAGGCAGTGGACGAGGTAATCCTCCCCGCCCTCGGACGCGGTGAATTGGTGATCACAGACCGGTTCACTGATTCCACCCTTGTCTACCAGGGCATGGCCCGCGGCCTGGGCACACAGGTGGTAGAGCATTTGGATGCCATCAGTTGCCGCGGCCTCGTACCGGATCTCACCATCCTGCTGGATATTGACCCTGCCACCAGCCTGGCACGCACTTCTGCGCGCAACGCAGCCACCGCCTCCACGGAAACCCGCCTGGATGAGGAATCGCGCGAGTTCCACACGCGCGTGCGGGAGGGCTATCTCGCGTTAGCCACCGCCAACCCTCACCGCGTTGTGGTGGTGGATGGCAGCCCAGGACCTCGGGAAATCGCGAATGCCATTTTCGAAGTGGTACTTCCTCGCCTGCTGTTAGGGCCTATGGCGCCTCTTGAGGCGAATCCATGATGGGTTCTGCTGCCATTACCAGTTTCGCGGGCAACGCCCCTGTGCGAATCATGCTGGAACAGATGGTCGCCAGCGGCCGCATCCCCCAGGCCC
>JAHCHD010000050.1 GCA_026129915.1 Bryobacterales bacterium | reverse complement strand
AGACGGGTGAAACTGAAGTGCAATGAACGAAACATATACGCCAATTGCATCTGCTCGCTTAATGCGCAAAGTTCCTCGTTGATTTTGAAGGGCAGGGTAGCGATCTGGCAACAAAAATGCCGTTTTGTGGCCTGCATCAACGCTAAGTTCAGTACTGAAAAACATATTTCCATTGGTATCTATAGCTTCGATAGTCACTTTTTGGGCAGAGCCGAACGAAAACTGATTGTATGTATTGGTGAGAGCGAGAGCAGTCTTATATCCTCCTGTATTGTTGAACGGGACGTATGCTGGATATAGCATGAAGTCGTTGGTCAGTGGAACCGTTACTTCCATCGGCGTATTTCCAGGTACGCTCCAAGAGAAAATGACATAACCTTGAATGGCACCGGTGCCCTCTGTGAGGCGGGACCAGTATTGAGTTTCGGTTGGCGAGGAGTCCTGTTGGGTCTCAAACCAAACGCTCGCGCCGGGCTGGAGGAACCCAAAGACTTCCGCAACACTTCCGCGATCTTTTAGTGGAATAGATGTTGGTTGACCGCTGGAATTATAAAACACCATTTTGTACGGTTTGCTAGCGGTTCCCACGTTAAAGAGGACAAATTTGGAGGTCCAGTTTCCACCCTTGGTGATGTGGGGAATGACTTCGTTCAAGAGACTTGGGTAGAGTGCTTCTCGCTTGGTGACTGATTCTTTTTGTGCCTGAGCATTCTGCGCCGAAAATATGGCGACGCTCAGGAAACAAATAGCGACAACGATTAAAGGAGAGAAAAATTTTTTCATCATCTCCGTCCTAACGCAAAAAAAAACTAAGCGGCGCGTCTGCTCAACTCATTGATAGTGAGCGTATGCTAATTTAGGGTAACGCTTACTTTGACGAAAGGCAAGAGTTAATTGGTTGTGCATTGTGGGCTTAACTCTGGAATACTGGTTTGCGAACCTTAAGCCACGTGTCGTCAGTTCCATTCTCGCACTCGCCGTTGGAAGATCTAGGTATGGCTTGCGCGGTGACTGGGTTTGGGTGTCGACTTGCGTCGCTGCCGCCTCCCTCGGCGCTGCGATTGGGTTTGGTGATAGGGTGTGAGGACCGCGGCTGGCGGCGATCCTTCCGTGCCACGCCTCGCTTAGGAAGCCACTATGATTCCCAATCCACTGATCCCCTTGCTTGCTGCCGTGCTGTCCACCGCGGCTGTACTCGTAATGAGCGCACAACCAGCCAGTGCGCAGGCGCCGCCCGCCGAGGTGGAGACCCGCTTTGGCATCCGCATTGTGCCCGGTCCCATGGATTCCATCCTTCTCAAGGACTACAAGCCCGAAGTTTCGCTGGTGGTTCCAAAGACGGAGCTGAGCAAAGCGCGCTTTCCTGTCATCGATGCCCACACGCACAACTGGATGAGCCGCATCATCACGCCCGAGGACGTCGATGCTTGGGTGCGCACGATGGACGAGGTGGGCGTGGAGCACACCGTGGTCTTCACGGGTTCCATCGGGGAGGGATTCGCAAAACAGGTGGAACTGTTTGGAAAGCACAAGCACCGGTTCCAACTATGGTGCTCACTCGATACCGAGAACGTGAATGATCCAGGCTACCCCCAGCGCGTCGCCGCCGAAGTTGAGCGCTGCTACCAGATGGGTGCGCGCGGGATTGGGGAGATTACGGATAAGGGCTCAGGGATTCAGCGCGAGGCTCTGCCGCGCAAGGAACGGATGCACTTCGATGATCCCCGCCTTGACCTTGCCTGGAGGACGTGTGCCCGCCTGAATATGCCGGTGAACATGCACATTGCTGACCATCCATCCTCTTGGCAGCCGCTCGGGCCTTACCAGGAACGCTCCCCCGATTTCCAGGGCTTCAACCAATACGGCAAGGACGTACTCTCCTACCAGGAGTTGCTGGCCAGCCGCGATCGTTTGCTCCAGCGGCATCCGGAAACAATATTCATCGCCTGCCACCTGAGCAATGAAGGGAACCACCTGGCGTCGCTGGGAAAGGTGCTGGACCGGTTTCCGAATCTGTATCTCGACATCTCCGCCCGCGACTACGAAGTGGGTCGCCAGCCCCGCACCGCGGCGGCGTTTCTGACGAAGTATCACGACCGGGTGTTGTTCGGCACGGATATGGAGCGCGAGCCATCCATGTACAGGGGTTGGTGGCGTTTGCTTGAAACGGCGGATGAATTCATCCCAGGCCGCATCTGGTGGCCCTACTACGGTCTGGAACTGCCCGCACCGGTGCTGGAGGCCCTTTATCGTGGCAATGCCAAGCGGCTGCTGAACTGGAGCCCCTGGTAGATAGCACCGCCCATCGTCTTGAATCGTCAGAAGAACACACATATACTGCGGGAGCTATGATACGCATTCTGCTGCTTCTTGCCCTTGCAGGCGTGCTCCTCCATGCACAACCGATCCAGGATGAACTAGGCGACTGGCAGCCGCCGGCGGGCGAGGCGCGGACGAGTCCGCAGGTTGCGTGCGCTTCGCTTCGCGCGCTGACAGGGTTTGAGTTCAGTGTGATCTCCGCGGTGGAAACGCCCGCCGATGGCGAGACCGCTGCCTTCTGCCGCGTGGAAGGGCTGGTTGCACCCGAGATCCGTTTTGAGGTTTCGCTGCCAACGTCGTGGCACGGGAGACTCTTGATGACGGGCAACGGCGGCTACGCAGGCGAGAATCTGCGCGCGCCTGGGCGGCAACGGATGCGCGATGCTATTGTTTCCGCGGGCTTCGCGCACGCCCAGACGAACACGGGCCACGATGCGGCCAGTGAGCCGCTTGGCGCGTTTGGCGCCGATCCGCAGAAACTGGTGGACTACGGATTTCGTGCCATCCATGTGACTGCGCTAAGCGCAAAGAAACTGGCGGCGGCCTATTACGGTGTGACGCCGAAGCGGTCGTATTTCATGGGCTGCTCCACTGGCGGAAGGCAGGCGCTGATCTCTGCCCAACGATTCCCGGAGGACTTCGACGGCATCTATGCGGGCGCCCCGGTGCTCGATTTCGTGGGCACCATGGTGGACTATGTGGCGCGTCTGCAGGCGATGGCGAAAAGCCCTATCAGCGCGGAGATGCTGCGCCGCGCGGGCGAGGTAATCTATGCCCGTTGCGACGCTCTCGACGGTGTAAGCGACGGGCTGTTGGAGGACCCGCGCCGCTGTGATTTTCAGCCCTCGGCGCACCTGCCCAAGTGCGTGGCGAACGTCTCAGGCGCATGCTTCACAGAGGGAGAGATCGCATTTCTGCAGGAACTCTACGGGGACGTGCGTGTCGGTAACGAACGTGTGTTTCCCGGCTGGCCGCTTGGTATTGAAGTGCCGGGCGCAGATGGCCGAACCGGTTGGTACCACTGGATGGTGCGCGACAGTGCGCCGCCCATCGCCGAGATGTTCTCGGAAGCATTCTTCCGGTACCTTGCCCTGCCCCGCAAAGACCCCAGTTTGCGTGCCGTCCAGGTGGACCTGACTGCCGTAGTTCCGCAACTGAAGCCCATCCGCGAATTGCTGAATGCCACGGACACTGACATCTCCCTTTTCCGCGACCGCGGCGGAAAGCTACTGATGTGGTTCGGCTGGGCAGACCCGGCGCTGAACCCGAACATGGGCGTCGAGTATTACGAGTCCGTGGTGCGCCGGATGGGGGCTGGCACACCGGATTTCTTCCGTCTCTTCATGATGCCAGGGGTGTTCCATTGCGCCGGTGGACCAGGCTGCGATACGGCGCCGCGGCTAGCTGCGTTGATTCGATGGGTGGAACAGGGCCAGGCGCCGGAAGTACTGGTGGCCACGAAGAAACTGCCTGATGGCAAGGTGCGTTCGCGGCCGCTGTGCGTCTATCCCCTCGTGGCGAAATACAAGGGTAGCGGAAGTACCGACGATTCATCCAGCTTTGTCTGTGGAGTGCCATAGACTGCAGACTGCAGGCCCACGGCGCAGCGGATTGGAATGTGCCGTAGTGCGGGCGAATGATACCGTCCACCTCAATAATCCGAGCTTCATTTGAGAGTCACCTGGTGGCAGTTCGTTGTGTTCCAGCCGGGAATGCTACGAGGGCTTCCTCGTGCTGACGAGATTGCATCGGAATGGGGGAATCGGCGAATGGCATCCATCACGGGGAGCGTTGGGCAGGGCGGTAAGAACCGCTCGGATGATGTACGCACCGTACAGCATCTGCTCTTGCTGAACAGGGACAAATTGACGCCACTGATGCCGCCCGTGGTGAGCGGAGTATGCGACGCCCAAACCTTGTTGCTGATTCGGGAATTCCAGAAGCGGGTGGTAAGACTTGCCTCTCCCGACAGCAGGGTAGACCCTGGAGGCAGAACCCTTCGCACACTGAATGAAGCATCCGCGACAGGGGGGAACGGGAATGGTGGCGGAAGCAGCACTCCGCTGGGGGGGGAGCCCTTGCTTGAGGGTTTGACGCTGCCCAGTGGCCCTGCGAAGGTGCTGAAAGAGATTCTGAAGAGTGCTGGGATTGCACGTGCCAAAGTGACGAGTGTGTCGCGAACCGCCTACGACCAGGCTCGGATTATGTACGAGAACTGCGTGGCGCATGGCGCCGAGTACAACAAGAACATGTATGCATCGGCGGGTGACAAGGTGATTGATGTCTATGAAGCCAACAAGACCAAGCCGCGTGATACCGTGATTGAGCTGATGCGCGCGAAGATTGTGGAACTCGGGCCGACCAGGGTCTCCACGCACATCAGCGAGGACTACTACACGTTCGACGTGGCGCCGAGTTCGATTCCGGGCACGAAGCTTCAGGCCTTCGAGGAGGCCATTCGGGCGCATAAGGCAGTGACGAAGCTGATACCGCCACCGGTGGATCCGGCTTATCACATAGAAATTCCGAAGAATTCTCCGCATCTCTAGGGGAGGCATTCGGCTGGAAGAGCAAATGAGGACACACACGTGATCTTTCGAATGGGAATTGGCGCGGCGCTGCTGGCCTTCGTTTGGATGGTCACTTGCACTGCGCCTGATGCGGCTGGGCCTGCAACGGCGCCGGCGCAGCAAGATAGCCCGCAAGCTGACGACTGCGTGCGCGGGGAACCCGCCGCGCTGCTCGCATCTGGTTCGAGCTTCGCCATGCACGGCGCAAGGGAAGCACTGGAGACCGTCAGCACCGGAAAGAACCCCAGCCTGGTAATCCGGCACTATGGGTGTGCGCACTATGTGCTGGATTTCACATTCACGTGGCCGGAGACTGCCGCGCAGGAGCGAGCCGCGGGCTTGCGCGCGGCGGCGGAGCGGCTCGCAGAGTTGAAGGGCACAGAGGCAACGGGTCCCATCCTGCGCAGTGTGAGGGAGGGGATACTCAAGCTGGCGGATGACCCTGCGTCCGCCTGGATACAGTTGAGCGAAATGGAGACCCTGACTGTAGGCGTTCCATCCCCAGCAGTGCTCGTGATTACCTACGATGTGGCGCTGTAGCGATCAAGCGAAACGCAAGTGATGGAACTGGAGAAAGCGGGGGGGATTTCTGGCGGAGAGGGAGGGATTCGAACCCTCGGTAAGGTTTTACACCCTACGACGGTTTAGCAAACCGCTGCTTTCGACCACTCAGCCACCTCTCCGCAGTTCTGGTGGGTCAATTCAGATGGTAGCATAGCATGGCGCGCGGCTATCGGTGCTCTGGAATTCTTCGATTAGATGGAGTCAAGAGAGGCGATCATCTCGCGCAGAACCTGGGGACGTCCGACATCATTGCCGATTAGTTCGCCCTTGGATTCCCGTTCTTCGTACACCGCCAGAGCCTGCCGAAGCAAGTTTCGGCAGCGCTGTTGAGCGACGGTCCTGGCTTGGGTGGTGCGCTCTTTCGTGGCGCGCGCGAGCAGAGTTTCAGCCAGGTTCATCCGTGCCTGGGCCAAGCCAAACTCATTCGACCGAGAGTGCGGCGAATGGTTTAGCAACTCTTCGCGAAGAGTAAGCCCACGCTGGTGAGCATCAAGCGCCTGATCAAACCAGCCGAGGTTTCGATAGATCTCCCCCAGGTAGGTGAGGGTGGACGCGACGCCCGAACGCGCCCTTTCGTCGCGGGGGTTAGCGGCTAGCGCGGCTTCACGAATTTCCAAGGCTTCGCGATAGTGACGCAGTGCCTGGTCGTGCTGCATTTTCTGCCGGTGGATGTAGCCCAGGTCGCTGAGTGTAAAGGTGAGGGCATAGCGCTTTTCCCAGTCCCCGGACTTTTTTGCCAACCGGGTGCGTTCGGATTTCAACGCCTGGGTGTACAGGGTGAAGGCTTCGTCCAGTCTGTGTTCGGCGATAGCCAGTGCACCCAACCGTTTGAGTGTGGACGGATACTGGTCCAACGCGTCATCCGGCGGATTCTGCCGTGCGAGCAGGGCTTCAAACAGCTCACGGGATCGCTCATAATGGCGTCGGCCGGTGGCATTATCTCCCAAGGAAACCGAATTCGCCCCAAGCTGGCGATAAGCGAGGGCCCCTCCCAGAACCAGCTCGCCGTCGGGAGAGGAGATCTGTTCGGCTTCCCCAACAAGAACCTCCAATTGCTTCGTTGAGGCGGACCGCTCCGCACTCAGCCCAAGGTCCTGCTGGGCGACACTCAAGTCACCAAGTAACTTGAGCATCGAGGAGAGTGCCCGTGTCGCATACTGTGGGTGCTTTCGCGCGGATTCCGCGTTTGCCAGGGCTTTCTTGTAGCTCTCAAGGGCGGCGTGGCGGTCGCCTAGGTTTTCCGTCCGCAGGTCGCCCTGCACCATGGCCAGCTTTCGGTAGCCCTCGGCGAGTTCGTATTGCAGTGCTCCATCATCGCCGGAACTGTCTGAAAGCTCATCGAGGAAACGGGTAGCGCGGGCAAGCAACAACTTCCGGGCATCGGTGGCTCCAGGCACCTCCTTCAGCGCGTCATAGAGTTCAAAAAGCAGCGAACGGGCCATCTGACGGCTTTGTTGCGAATGGCGTTCCGCCCGGATGCGTTCCAAGCGTGCTTCGCGCCATTGCCAGGAGGCAATTCCCAGGGCCGACACTAGAGTGAGCGCCAGACCGAGACCCACTCCGGTTTGCCAGCGGTTTCGTGCCAGAAACTTGTGGAATCGGTAGCCCAAGGTAGCTTTGCGCGCCGTAACCACATGGCCATCGAGGTAGGCGCGCAGGTCGTTGCCCAGCGCTGCGGCCGTGCGGTAACGCTCAGAGGGCTTCTTGGTAAGCGCTTTCAGAATAATGTTGTCGAGATCGCCGCTGAGTGCCCGCGCGAGCGTGCGCTGATCGGTGCGCCGATTCCAGGACACCAGTTCGGGCCGAATGACTTTGCCGTTGTCCTCTTCGCGTCTGCCCACCACTGCGCTGGGCTTCAGCGGATCGGTTTCCAGCAGTGTGCTAAGGATTTCCACCGCGGACTGGCCATGGAAACGGAAGGGCCTCCGTCCCGTAAGCATTTCGTAGAGCAGCACGCCCAGTGAGTAGACGTCGGTGGCGGTGGTCACCTGCTCACCGCGGATCTGCTCCGGGCTGGCGTAATCCGGGGTGAACTGCCGGAGGCCGGTCTGGGTGATGGTGAGTTGTCCCTCTTCGTCTGGCTGCAGCACCTTGGCGATGCCGAAATCAAGCAGTTTGGGGTTGCCGGCGCCATCCACCAGAATGTTGCTGGCCTTCAGGTCTCGATGGACAATCAGCCGTTCGTGGGCATACTCCACTGCCTCGCAGACCTTCAGGAAAATCTCCAGGCGCGAACGAACTCCCATGCCTAGTTCATCGCAATAGTCCAGCAGCAGCTTGCCCTCGACGTACTCCATTACGAAGTAGGGGGTGCCCTTGTCGGTGGTGCCCCCATCCAGCAGACGGGCAATGCCGGGGTGTTCGAGGCGGGCCAGAATCTGGCGCTCACGGCGGAAACGCTTCACTGCGTTTTCCCGCATGGCTCCGCCGCGAATGAACTTGATGGCCACCTGCTTGCGGAACTCCTCATCGTCCCGCTCAGCCAGATAGACGCTGCCCATGCCGCCCGCCCCAATCTTGCGGATGAGCTTGTAGGGGCCGACGCGGTCCTCGCGGGTTTGCGCCTCGATGGCTTCCTCCAGAGCGTCCCCGTGCGCCGAAAGGGCGCTCTCTTCCAGGTACTCGGGGTCGTCCGTATGGACTTCGAGCAGTGAGCGGACTTCATTCAGCAGGGCTGCATCTGTCCCGCATGCCGCCACCAGGAAAGCATCCCGCTGGGCGATTGGTAACCGAGCGGCTTTATCGAAAAGCGCGGTGACGGTCTGCCAGCGGTCCGGATTCATACGCTCTATTGTTGCGCGTCCGGAGCATCTTCGGTGTCGTCAGGGAAACGATTTGCTCCGCGAAGGATTTCGCGCCGGATCCAGGCCTTGGCTACGCTCCAGTCCCGCTTTACGGTGGCCGTTGACAGCTTCATAAACTCTGCCGTTTCTTCAATGGAGAGGCCGCCGAAATAGCGCAGTTCCACAATCTGGCTTTGGCGTGCGTCAATTTCTGAAAGCAGCTTCAGGGCTTGATCCAGTTCCATCAGGTCGAGGTCGCGCCGTCCCGGAATGTCGATTGCCTCATCGAGAGCCAGACAGTACGCGCCGCCGCCGCGCTTCTCGCTTTTCCGCGCACGGGCGTAATCCACCAGAATGCCGCGGATGATGCGTGCGCAGACGGCCAGGAAGTGGGAGCGGTTGGCCCATTGGGACTTCTGGTCCACCAGCCGCATGTAGGCCTCGTTCACGAGAGCGGTGCTTTGAAGGGTGTGGCCTACCCGCTCCTTGCTAAGGTAGCGCCCGGCGATGCGCTTTAGTTCCGGGTAGAGCCGCTCCACCAGCACGTCCAGCGCTTCCTGTTTTCCATTCGACCATTCGCTGAGTAGTCGGGTGATTTCGGTTCCGGGCTCGTGTGCATCCATGGCAATCCTCTCTTCGCAAGTAATAGTAGCGTGAGTCCATCGGAAAGATGGTCAGGCCCGCGAAAATGAGGGAGCGGTAGATCCCGATTTCTTGATCGGGAGCCTGGCAGGTGCGCTTCCTAGTACCAAAAACAGTCCAGTTTGTTCCAAAGTTGCTGCGAACTCCGCCGAACAACTTTAACCTATAAATCATGACTCAGAAGTATGTACTTTTCCTTGCTCTCATATCCACGCTTTTCGTGCTCGGGCCTGCGAGGCAGGCAAACGCTGCGCCTCAACTGCAGCAAGGCGCAATCGTCAACGCCGCCAGCTTTGCGGTAGACGGGAGCCCTGGCTCAGGAATCGCGCGAGGAAGCCTGTTTACGCTGTTCGGCGTCGATGTCGGACCCGCGCAGGCGGTGCAAGCGAACTCCTTTCCGTTACCGCTGGATTTGGGCGGTGTTTCCATCAAGATATCGGCTGGTGGAAATCAATACGATGCTGTTGTTTTGTTTGCCATCAATTCCCAGGTCTCAGCGATTCTGCCATCGGCTGTGCCCGCGGGGCAGGCGAGCCTTGTGCTCACCTATAACGGCCAGGCCAGCAATTCAATTACCTTTCAGGTGGTTAACCGGCAGGTGGGCGCGTTTAGCCGGACACAGAACGGTAGCGGAATCGCGGTGCTGCAGAACTATGTGAGCCCGGCGAATCAACCAGTGAATACCCTCAACCAGTCCGCACAACCAGGACAGGTGGTGATTCTGTGGGGTACTGGCTTAGGTGCATCCCTCAATAACGACGACCGTAACGCTCCGCAGACGGGCAACGTGGCGCCTCTCGACCAGGTAAAGGTGTACGTCGGGGGCAAGGAGGCCGTTGTGGAATATGCGGGCCGTTCCGGTTGCTGTTCTGGCGTGGACCAGATCAATTTCCGCGTGCCCGACGGCGTAGAAGGCTGCTTTGCCCCGGTAGTGGTAACCACCAACGGCATTCCCAGCAACTTCACCTCAATGTCTATCGCCAGCAATGGCGGCACTTGCAGCGACCCCTATGGGATTAGTTCCGCTCAATTGGACACTCTGCTCGGCAAGCCTTCCATTCGCGTGGGCGCGGTGGCGCTCAATCGCAATCGCACGCAGATCAGCGCGGGCTTCTTCTCGCTGGATTCCATCAGCGACATTGGTGTGGCAACCTTCAAGGAATACAGCAGTGCAGGACTTCTGGAAACGCCGGGAATCTTGGGCGAAGCCGTCCTAGTCACCGGCAGTTGTACGGTAAGCACCTTCCGCAACGACAGTGCTGGGGAGGATCTGCCAGAGGCGCCCAGCGTGGCTGACCTGTACCGGCAGCGGGGACTCGATGCGGGCGCCGCTATCAACATCCAGGGGCCGCGTGGCGCAAAGGCGCTACCTAAGGATGCCCAGACGCCTGGTGACTACTTCGCGCTGCTCAGCAGTCCGAGTGTACCAACCGATGTCTACTTGGAACCGGGTTCCTACACCATCAGCAACGGAGCGGGCGGGGCCGATGTGAAGGGGTTCAACTTCACGCAGAACGTTCCCACTTTCTTCACGTGGACGAACAAGGCGGCCATCAGTAGCGTGAACCGGAGCCAGCCGCTTACGGTAACCTGGACGCCCGGCCCGCAAGGTGACGTCACAAGCATTTTCGGATCCTCCTATTCCATACCGAAGCGTATCGCTTCCACCTTTTTCTGCTTTGCGGATGCTTCCGCAGGCACGTTCACCATTCCCGGCTACGTAGTGGCAGCGATGGTGCAATCCGAAGGAACCGCGGAAACCATGGGCATTCCGGCTGGGGCACTCTCAGTGGGTGGCTTTACGGCGCTGCGGGACTTCACCGCTGACGGCTTGGATGTGGGCGCCTTCGTCTCTTCAAATCTCGAACTGAAGTACCTCAACTTCCAATAGCGGCAAACTCTTTCCGCTAGCACCCATGGCCGGGAGGTGGAAGCCCCCCGGCCATCTTCTTTGGACATCAGAGGCGCGATGGGACAGTGCTGTCATCGGACAGTGAATCTGACGGTGCTGCGTGGAATGCGACAGAACCGTATACAATACGCCCATGAAACGTCGCCAATTTGTGGCAACCGCACTGGCCGCCAGCCAGGTGCTGGGCGCCAATGAGCGGGTCCGTCTGGCCCTGATTGGATGCGGGGGGAGAGGGCGCTACGTGGCGGGCTTCGCCAAGGAGCACCCCAATGCCGCCTTCGTCGCTACCGCGGATGTCTACCTGCCCAATGCGGAAGCGGCTGCTGGCCAATTGGGTGCGACTACGCCCCTTCAGGACTTCCGGCGCCTGCTTGACCGCAAGGATGTTGACGCGGTTTTCCTGGCGACCCCAGACCACTGGCACGCGCAGATCGCGGTGCTCGCGGCGGAGGCGGGCAAGGACGTGTATGTGGAAAAGCCTCTCTCCTACTCGGTGGCAGAAGGGCGGCAGATTCTCCAGGCGGCGGAGCGAACGAAACGTCTGATATCGGCCGGGATGCAGCACCGCAGCGCACCGCACTTCGCGCAGGCGGCTGACCTGGTGCAGAGCGGCTACCTGGGCGCCATCAAGTATGTACGGATCTGGAACTATGTGAACTGGCACCCGAGTGTGATCGCCTCGGTTCCTGACTCCGCCGCTCCGGATGGGCTGGACTGGGACATGTATCTGGGACCCGCGCCGAAAGTTGCGTTCAACCGGCAGCGCTTCCTGTCCAATTTCCGTCACTTCCAAGACTATGCGGGCGGAACCATTACGGACTTTGGCACGCATCGCTTCGACACAATGCACCAGATTATGGGGCTGAGCGGCACGGCGGCAGCACCCCGCAAGATCGCAGCAGCCGGCGGTCGCCTGGTGCTGGAAGGGGCTGGCGACAACCCCGATCTGATGCAAGCCACGTTTGAATACAACGACTTCGTGCTCACCTATGAAGGGGTTAACTTTAATGGCCACGGTGGCGGTTTCCGGACGCCACAGTGGAGGTACTACAACGCCATCGGTGAGCGCGACATGCCAAACGGCATGGCGTTCTTCGGCACCAAGGCTACGTTGATCGCCGAGAGGGTGGGCTTTGAGATTCACGCTGAACCGGGCAGCCGGCTGGACCCTAAGCCACGCACCGAAGCTAAGGCGCAGGCTGCCAAGGATGCCACGCGTGAGCATGCCCAGCATTTTGTGGATGCGGTGCGCGGCGTAACCCCGGCTAACGCCACGGCGATGCACGCGCACATGGCTACCAATATCGGGCATCTGGGCAACATTGCCTTGCGTGTAGGCCAGAAGCTTGAGTGGGATGCCGAGCAAGAGCGCTTCACGAACTCACCGGAGGCCAACACCCTCCTGCGCCGGGAACCACGGATGCCCTGGAAGCTGGTGTAATGACGCGGTAAGTCTGGATGGCCACCTCTGGATTGCGGTAAGTCCGTTGTACATTCGCTGCCTATTGACTGGCACCAAATGTATGTGTTTGACCGGGAAGCATTGCGCCTTTTTTCCTGCCCACTTACGCTAAGTACCTGTGGGGGCGTCGTTTGTACGCCTCCATGGGCAGTTGCGGAGATGGCGCGGCAATTGCACCTGGTCAGCATTGCCAGTCCGCAGCCTTTGCGGGGGCAGGGAGTAGGAAAACCGGATGTGGGAACTTCTCGGAATCATGGTGGTGCTGGGTCTGCCCGTAGCGGCGATTGGACTTCCGCTGTGGCTGCTAAGCATGAGTCGTCGCAACCGCGAAACGCTGGAGCGCATGGTGGCGCTGGAAATTCGGCTGCAGGCGCAGCGGGACGCCATCGACTCGCTGGATAACCAGGTGGCCGAGCTGCGCCAGCGGCTGAATGGCGCTCCATCGGCAAGCCCGCGCCAAGAACCCGCTGTTCCGGCACCAGCGGTTGTCACAAGCCAGCCCGCGAAGACGGTGGCTCCGCCGCCACCCCCGGTGTCCGCGCCAGCGGTGGAACCCGCTGCAGCGATCACCACATCGGTGCCGCCGCCGCCCGCTGTGCCTTCCTCGCCTGCTCCAGAGATGGTGGCAAGCATGACGGCCGGCGCGCACGCCCACCCGCAAACGCCGCCCTTTTCAGAGTTCCATCCCCCGGAACATACCGCGGAATCGTCGCCCGAAGCTCCGCCTTTTGCCGCCGCGCCCGCTCCCGCCCCTGTCGACTGGGAAACGCGCCTTGGCGCCAACTGGCTTAGTAAGCTGGGCGTGGCTGCGATGGTGATTGGCCTGGCCTTGTTCGTGGGCTATTCGTTCACCACCATGGGGGCGGCGGGGCGGGTGGCGATGGCCGCGCTCTTGAGCGGAGCGATGCTGGGGGGCGGCGTCCTTCTTGAGCGCCGTGAGCAGTACCAGATTCTCGGGCGTGGGCTGATCGCGGGCGGCTGGGCCGGCGCTTACCTCACAACTTTTGCCGCCTACGGTGTGGAAGCGGCGCGCGTGTTGACGAATCCTGGCGTGGCCACGGGACTGCTGTTCGCCGTGGCCGCGGGCATGATTGCGCACTCGTTGCGCTACCGCTCCCAGACACTTACGACGCTGGCCTTCACACTGGCGGCCCTTGCGCTGGGGGTGAGCGATTCCTTCGGCTTCGCGCTCGGCGCCCTATTCCCGCTGGCTGGGGCGCTGCTGGTGACGGCGCACCGTATGACTTGGCCGGTGCTGCGCGTGTGTGGCGCCCTGGCCTGCTATGTGGTGGTGGCTGCGCTGATGTTCTTCGGCGCGGAGGTAATGAATACTCCCGCACTGAGCGGGGTGCTGCTTGCCTTGTGGGCACTCTTTGAGCTCGCGGCATTGGCAGCCATCCGACGCGGCGAAGCGCCTGGCCTGCCGGTGTTTCTGCTTGGCGCCGGAAACGCACTGGCCTTCGTCGCGCTACTGGCGGGCAACGGGGGCGTGCCCGAACTGACAGCGGCGGAGACGCCTCACCTTCAGTTCGCGATGCTGGTGAGCGGGGTGCTGCTGGCGATCTCTGCCTGCGTGCGTGCCTGGCTGTCCCGGCAAGGGGAGGGTGAGGATGAGGGGCTCTTCGCCCACCTCACTCGAGGCGGCTATTTGCCCTCAGCGGCGCTGGCAGCCGCCTGCCTGGCGGCGTTCATCCTGACGCGCTTCGATGGGGCCATGGAACTCGGTCTGCTGATGGGGCTCGGCCTCTCGCTGGTGGGTTTGGCGCTCATGTTCCGCCAGCGCTATCTGGCCCGTGTCGCTGACGCGATGTTTTCGTTCTCGCTGTTACGGCTGTACGCGGGCGACCTCACCAGTGAGCCGGTATTCACCTTCGCGGAAACCGCCTGGAGTGCGCGGTCTCTGTTCGCGCTGGGCCATGCCGCCGTCTTCTACGTGAACCGTGCGCTCTTTCCACGGCGTGCCTACTACAGCGTAGTGGCTACATTAATTCTGCTGGTGACACTGGCAGAGGCTTTGCCTCCGCTTTGGCTGGGCGTTGGCTATCTCATCGCAACCCTGGGCCTGCTGGAAGCTGCCCGCCGCACCCGCACCCTGTCTTCTCTGTTGGAAGCATGGGGAGTGCTGGCCGTGGCCATGATGGCCTGTGCCGCTACCTGGCTGGAGCACGAAATGCAAACCAGCTTGCCGTGGCAGCCGGTAGCGGCATCCGCTGGCTTCTTCTACCTAACCGCCTGGCAACTGTGGCGGGCGCGCCGGGCGGTGCTGGCCGGCGACAGTTCTGCGGAAACCGCAGCCATTATCGATCAGGGGACGGTGTTGGTGGCGGGCATTTGTGCCGCGCTGGCGCTGTATATCCTAGTGCCGGATATCTGGATCTGTGCCGCATGGATGGCACTTGCTTTCGTGTGGAGCGAGATGGGCAGGCGATTCGCCCAGCCGGTGTGGCCGGTGAAGGCGATGCTACTGAGCGCTATTGGGGTGGCGGTTCTGTTGGCAGTGAGCCGGGAGATAATGTCACTTCCATGGCAGGAGCCCTTGTTCTGGCTGGTACACTTGCTGCCTGCTGGGACGCTGTTCGCCATGTGGTGGCGCCTGGGCGGCCAGAAGGAACACAGCGTCGCGTTCCCGTTGGTGACATGGATGGGCTGGCTGCCCTCTGCCCTCGGCGTGGTGGTGCTTGCGGAGCTGGCGTCTAATCTGGTGAACGGCGTGTGGGTGGGTTTGTTGTGGCTGCTGTTAGGTCTGTTGATTTCAGCGGCGGGCCTGATTCTGCGAAAGAAGGAGCTGCGCCTGGAAGCCTATGTTCTTTCGTTTCTGGGTGCGTGCGTGAGCGCAATCCTGCTTTCCGAAAGCACCGGAGATTGGTTTACCGGTTTCCATCAGCTCATCGGCGGATCGCTAGGCGTGGTTGGGCTGCTGGCGCTATTCATGGTGACGCTGCGGCTGCGGGTACTGGCGAGGGAGGATCCAGAAGCAGTGTGGCAATGGGAACGCCTGGTGCCCACAGCCTTCGCCCTAGCTACCGGCGCATACGCGGTGAGAGTGATGTTCCTGGTGGTGGAAGGCCGGCTTCTGACGATGGCGCTGGGCTTTGAAGCCATTGCGCTGCTCGCGCTGGGCGTGTTTGCCAACCTTCGCCCGCTGCGGCTGGGAGCGCTGGGTCTGCTGCTGTTCGCGGTGGCCAAACTGTTTGTCTATGACCTGTCGAGCCTGGTGATGCCGTACCGGATCGCGTCGTTCTTCGTACTAGGAGCATTGCTGCTCGGGGTGTCGTGGGCATATTCGCGGTTTGGGGAGCGCATCCGCCGCTTGTTGTAACCGTCGGCGAAGAGTTCGTTCCGCAAAATGCGGGTGGTCAGGCACGCGGCGGCGTATGGTGGACCCGGTGCGGCAGGCAGTATTCTAGAGGGATATGAATCCCCTACACCGTCGCCCGGCGGCGGGCCTGTTCCTGTGGGTCCGTACTGCTAAGGCTGCCTGCATCTTGCTGTGTCTTCTAACGGTCAGCTTCGGTCTACCGCCTTCAGCGCGCGCGCAGAGTGCCGGCGCATACCGCAGTGTGGGGATGTTGTCTCCGGAGAGCTACGACCCGGCGATCCCCACGCTCAAACAAGTGCTTGGCTTTGAGCCCGGCGAGCAGGTGGCCACTCCGGAGCAAATGCATCGCTACCTGCGCGCACTCGAAGCGGCGTCCCGCCGGATCAAGGTGACCCTGATCGGCAAGAGTTGGGAAGGCCGCGACCTGATGTTTGTGTATATCGGATCAGAAGCGAACATCGCGCGCCTCGACGAGATCAAAGCCAAGATGCAGCAACTGGCGGATCCGCGCCGCACCAATCAGGCTGCCGCGCGCACCCTGATGAACGACTTGCCGGCACTCGTAAACCTGTCCTACGCCGTCCACGGAAACGAGTTGTCGCCCGGAGATGCCGCTCTGCTGGTGGCCTACCACCTGGTGGCGGCGCGCAATGACGCGGTGGCGGAGCGTATCCGCGCCAACGTGCTGGTGCAGATGGATCCGCTGCAGAACCCGGATGGCCGTAACCGCTGGGTGAACAATTTCACGCAGGCTCTAGGTCTGGAACCCGACGCGAGCCCACTTTCCGCGGAGCGCAGTGAGCCCTGGCCGCGCGGCCGTTCAAACCACTATCTCTTTGACATGAACCGCGACTGGCTTTCCGCCACGCAGCCCGAAACCCGTGCCCGCATTCAGGCGCTGCGCGATTGGACCCCGCTCGTGTTCGTTGACCTGCATGAGATGGGAGCGGATTCCACTTACTACTTTGCGCCCGAGGCCGTTCCCTACAACCCTTGGCTGACAGCGAACCAGCGCAGCAGCCTCGATTGGTTCGGCCAGACCAATGCGCGCTATTTCGACCGCGCCGGGTTGTCCTACTTCACGCGCGAGATTTTCGATGCCTTTTATCCCGGCTATGGTGCAAGCTGGCCAGCCTATTTCGGATCCATCGCGATGACCTACGAGCAGGCCTCCTCGCGCGGCCTAAAGGCGCGCACTGCCGATGGACGGGAGTTCCCCTACAGCGACACCGTTCGCGGGCACTATCTGGCTTCGGTGGCGACATGCGAGACCGCCGCTGACAAGCGCGCCGACCTGTTGGAGAACTTCTACGAGTATCGCCGCACCGCGGTGGAGGACGGCCGTACCGGTAGCGTCAAAGAGTATGTGCTGCCGCGCACCGGCGATACGGCGTCGGTGGACAAACTTGCCACCGTGCTTGCATTCCACGGCCTGGAGGTGAAGCGCGCCCGTTCTGCATTTCGCGGTGGCAGCCGCGAGTTTCCCTCCGGTAGCTATGTGGTGCCGCTAGCGCAACCCAACTCGCGGATGGCACGGGTGCTGCTGGAAAAGCAGGTCTCGATGGACGACGCCTTCTTGGCGGAGCAGGAGCGGCGTCGCGCCAAGGGGCTAAGGGATGAGATTTACGACGTAACCGCGTGGAGCCTGCCCCTGATGTACAACGTGGAGGCGGTGACCGCAAGCGTGCCCTCCACAGGTGACTTTGAAGACTGGAGGCCCGATTCGCAGGTGCAAGGCACCGTGCGAACCACTGCCAACCCCATCGCTTTCGTAGTTCCCTGGGGAACTACTGCCGCGGGGCGATTTCTTACCAGCGCGCTCCGCCGGCAGCTGAACGTGCTTGGCCTCGACAAGGGCTTCACCCAGGATGGCCGCAGCTACCCCCGGGGTACGCTTGTGCTGCGGACCGGCGACAATCCCGCGAACCTGGGTGAGATTGTGGCCGAACTGGCCCACGAAAGCGGTGCGGAGGTGGTAGCCACTAGCAGTGGCTGGGTGGAAAGCGGCATCAACTTCGGCAGTAACTTCGCGCGGCTGTTCCCGAAGGTGAATGTTGCCATGGCATGGGACGTTCCCACTGTGTCGACCGCGGCCGGTGCCGCGCGTTTTGTGCTGGAACAGCAGTTCGGTTACCCGGTTACCATCATCCGTACACAGGATCTTGGCGCGGGAGACCTGTCGCGCTACGACACTCTCATTCTTCCGCCAGCGTCGGCTGCAGCCTACGCCAGGGCACTGGGTAATGGTGGAGTAGACAATCTGAAGAAATGGGTGCGCGATGGGGGCACCATAATCGGCATTGGCTCCGCCGTGGAGTTCCTGCGCGCTGAGCAGACCGGGCTGCTGGCTCTGAAGCAGGAATATGGTGTGTCTTCCGAACCGGTAAAGAACGCAAAGCCTCCGGTCACCGACGCCGGCGGACGCGTGGAGGGCAGCGTGATCGCCGATGACGCTGCGTACTTAACGGCAATCGAGGCCAGCAAACGGTCGCCCGACGAGGCGCTCGGCATCATTCTGCGCGCGCGTCTCGACCCCGACCACTGGCTCAGCGCTGGCTGCGAGCAGGGCGTGAACGTGCTTTACAACGGCGACGCCATCTATGCCCCGCTCAAGCTGAGTGATGGCGTGAATGTGGGCTATTTGGAAGCGCCGCAGAATCTGCTGCAAAGCGGTTATCTCTGGGATGCCCTGCGCACGCAGCTTGCCTTCAAACCCTTTCTGGTGTCCCAGAGTAGCGGGCGGGGCAACGTAATTGGATTTGTGACGGACCCCAATTTCCGGGCCATGATGGACGGCAACAACCTGTTGTTCCTGAATGCTGTTTTCCGCGGTCCGTCGCATTCGCGGCGCGCCAAGGGCGACTAGCTGCGTTAAGGAAGGTTTCGTGGAAGCAAGAGCACATGTTGAGCTAGAGGCTAGCGGAGACACTCCCGCACCGTGCTACGAGGACCTGGCCTGTAAGGTGGGCTTCCCCTTGGTGGATGGTGCGCTTACTGAGGAGCAGGTCTTCGCCGGTTGTGAAGAGGCAAACCGGCTGGGAGTGGGGGAAACGGTGATTCGCCCCGCGGACGTTGACCTTGCGCGCAACTGGGTGCAAGAGAGCGCCGTACGTTGTGCTTGCCTTACGGGATTCCCGGGCGGTTCATCTACCACCCCGGCACGGCTCTATGAAGCCCGGGACGTATTGCGCCGCGGCGTGAAGCAACTAGTCGTAACCATGAACCTGGGCAAGCTGGTTTCGCGCAAGTTTCTTTACCTTGAATCGGAACTGCTGCAACTGGCGGAAAGCTGCCGCCAAAACGAAGCGCGTCTTCGCCTGCTGTTTGAGGTGGAGCAGTTGCAACAGGACCACGTTCTGATTGGCGTAAGGCTCTGCAAACGGACCAGTGTGCACGGGATAGACCTGTGGTTTCGAGGATCCAACGAGGAGTTCACCAGCGGCGTTGCACGCTATGTGCTGCACCATGCCAAGCAGAAGCTCGAAGTTTCGGTACACTCGCCGACGATGACGCTGCCCGCCGCGCTTGCTCTTCGCGAGGCGGGGGTGGCGCGGTTGGTGACGCCGCAGGCGGGGGCGCTGCTTGCCGCGTGGGAAGCCGAACTGGAGCGACGGCGCAAGGAAGCCGAGGCGCAGACGGCGCCGTCTGCGGCTGAGGAGCCAGAGCCCCCTTCCGCGTTAAACACTTAGGCCGGTATACAATACGAGAGACCGCGCGAAGCCCGGTGCCGGGTGCCAGTGCCGGACACATCCCCCATGCGACACTCCTCCCGCCTTCCCAAGATCTGCGTTGCACTTGGCTTCCCTGCTACCAGGCAATTGCTCGATATGGCTGAGCGAGAAATCGAGAGCGGCTCTCGGTTTTTCGAGTTCCGGCTCGATTTCCTTGAAGAACCGGAAACGGGAATTGATGCCATTCGTGATCTGCTGCGTCGCCACCCGGAAGTGAAGCTGCTAGCAACCTGTCGGCGTCACCAGAACCACGGCCGATTTAACGGGAGCATTGAAGAGCAGGTTTCGATTCTTGAGCGTGCCGCGGGGGCCGGGGCCATCGCCGTCGACGTGGAGATCGAGAGCGCTGAAACTGCCCAGCAAACGGTAGACCGCCTCCGCAACGTCACAGACCTGATTGTCTCCTACCACAGCTATAGCGGCACACCTCAGCTTGAAAAGCTGATGGTCCGGATGCAGCGTGCTCCCGCCGACGGGTACAAAGTGGTCACTACGGCGCGCAAGCCCAGCGACCTGTTACGCCTGTTGTCGATGGTGAAGGAAAAGCCGGGCGTGCCGCTCATTCTCCTTAGCATGGGGGAGATCGGCTTTCCGTCGCGGGTGTTGTCGGTGAAGATGGGATGCCTGTATTCTTATGCCGCCCCAAACTCCGCCCAGGGCACGGCGCCGGGGCAGATTTCCTCTGAGAAGATGCGGTCTGTCTACGCTGCGGAAAAGCTCAACCGCGACACGTCCATCTACGGGCTGATTGCCTGCCCGGTGAAGCACAGCATATCTCCTCAGATCCACAACCGGGCGCTGCAGTCCCGGCGCATCAATGGAGTGTATGTTCCCTTCTTAGTAGATACCGGCCAGTTGAAGGACTTCATGCAAGTGGCGAACGAACTGCCGCTGAAAGGCTTTAACGTCACCATTCCGCACAAGCAAAAGATTCTGCGCTACCTGGATGTCGTGGACCCGCTGGCGCGCCGCATCGGCGCCGTAAACACGGTTTGGAAGAAAGCGGGGAAGTGGCGCGGCACCACCACGGATGTTGCGGGCACGCTTCGTCCCTTGAAGGACAAGGTGAAGCTGCGGGGTGCGCGCATCCTGATTGCGGGTAGCGGCGGCGCGGCCCGGACGGCGGCCTTTGCCTTGGGCGATGCGGGCGCCCAGGTATTCTTAACCGGGCGAAATCTCGACAAGGTGCGTGCGCTGGCGAAGCTGGTGAACGGACGATCTCTTGCTCACGATGAGGCGGAGCGGCAGTATTTTGATGTTCTGGTACACGCCACCCCACTTGGTATGTACCCGTATCCTGAGGGCATCTACTTCCCAGACAAGATTCCCGCGGATGTCGTTTTTGACATGGTCTACAACCCGCGGCAAACGCTTCTGTTGCAGCGTGCGGCGGAGCAGGGCAAGGTCTGCATGGATGGGCTGCGGATGTTGATTGAGCAGGCAGCCGAAGCGTTCACAATCTGGACGGGCGAAGAAGCCCCGCGCAGCGTAATGGAGGCAGCGGCCATCCGCGCGCTGGAGACTGATTTCGCCCAGACGCCCTCCTGTCAGGAGAATCATGGATAAGCTCAGCCGCCGTGACCTTGCTACATTTGCCAGCGCCTTAGCCGTTGTCGCCGGACCGCGCAGCGCGCTGCGCGCCGAACCCCAGGCTGCGTCGCAACCTGCGCGGGACGCAACTGACCTTCTGACGCAACGCAAGGCCTCTGTGGCGCGTGCATCCGAGGAGCTTCGCGCGTTTGACCTCGAATATGCGGATGAACCCATCTTCCGGATGGTGATTAGGTAGCTTCATGGCGGACGACCTCTTCTTTCGTACGATTCCGGAACTCAACCAGATGCTGGTGAAGCGCCAGATCTCCGTGCGCGAATTGGCTACCGCGTTCTGCGACCGGTTGGAGCAACTCGGCCCGAAATTGAACGCCCTTGCCGCCACCACCCGCAAGACGGCACTTGAGATGGCCAAGGACGTCGAGGGGGACCTGAAGCGGGAACGCCTGCGCGGCCCGCTGCAGGGGATTCCGTTTGGCGCCAAGGACCTGCTGGCCTATCCCGGCTACCCCACTACGTGGGGCGCCAAACCCTTCGCCACGCAAACCTTTGATTACAAAGCGACAGCGATCGAGAAGCTAGAGGGACGCGGAGCGCTGCTGGTGGGCAAACTGGCCATGGTGCAGTTGGCGGGGGGCGGCGGCTATCAGCGCGCCAGCGCCTCGCTGTTCGGCCCAGGCTTGAATCCCTGGAACCTCAGCCGCTGGTCTGGTGGATCCTCGAGCGGTTCTGGCAGCGCGGTCGCCGCGGGGCTGGTTCCTTTTGCCATTGGGTCAGAGACTTGGGGCTCTATTCTCACTCCAGCAGCATATTGCGGTGTCACAGGACTGCGTCCCACCTACGGTTACGTGAGCCGTCACGGGGCAATGGCCCTGAGTTGGACGATGGACAAGATTGGCCCGATGTGTCGCTCCGCGGAGGATTGCGGTCTGGTTCTGCAAGTGATGTCGGGCGGCGACGCCAATGACCGGGGCTCCGCCGGCAAGAGTTTCTACTATGGGCCGGAGTATGTGCAGGGAATCCGGCGCCTGAAGGTGGGCTACAACCCAGTGGACTTTGATGAATGGGCCGATCCCGAGACACGCCCGGCCTTTCGTGACGCGCTGGACGTGCTACGTCGCCTGGGCGTCCAACTCCAGGAAGTCGAGTTGCCCGCGATGCCCTACGGGACCACTGCCGGAATGGTGATTGATGCCGAGGCTGCCTCCATTTTTGAGCCGCTGATTACCAGCGGAAGGGTAGACGAACTGGCCGACGAGGGCCAGATTGCCGGTCTAAAGGCGGCGCTGGATCTGAAGTCCACCGATTACCTGCGCGCCATGCGGATTCGCGCACGCATCCAGGATGCCACTGCGATGCTGTGGCGAAATCTCGACATCCTCATCACACCCAGCCGCACAAGGACTGCGAACTCCATCGACCAGCCATTGCGCAGTCCCGCCGCGCAGAGGGAGCGACCCGCCAATCGCGGTCTTACGGATCTGGGCGCGTTGGGGAACCTGCTGGGCTGGCCAGCCCTCTCATTACCTTGCGGTTTCGCAGATGGATTGCCGGTGGGCATCCAACTCGTCTCACGGCCGTTCAATGAGAACCGGATTCTTGCACTCGGGGCGGCGTTCCAGCGCGAAACCGACTGGCACCGACGACGCCCTCCGTTCGCTGGCTGATTGGTTGCGTTCCCGTCGCAGCCGCGCACTCGCCTGTCGCTTCCCTAGGGCCATCGCACCCATGCGCAGAGGCAATCATCTTATCTTGTTGTATCGTTATTTTTTGTAAGTTTCGCGAAAGTACTAAATGGAAACGGGATCTGCACTGTTCCCGTCGGGTTTTTCGCGATTTATTGATATAGACTGTATAGAGAAAGCTTTGGAAAGCGTCCAAGTAGATGCGCACCATGAAGTGTTCTGCTAGCCGGTTGGGGCCCCGGAGATTCGCCCCCTTGCCACAGGCCTCGTCGCCTGCTTCGCCCATTCCTGATGGGCACCCCCGAACCATTCCTTTTCTGATTTCTCGCGAGGAGAGCCTGCAGCGCCTTGGCCCAATTGCCGAGTCGATGGGGTTTCGCTTTCACGCGCTGGAGAACCTTCAGGAATTGTGCGATTATCTGCGAGAGTTCCCCGCTGTAGCCGTCTGGACCGACAGCCACCTGCCAGATGGTGATTGGCGCGACGTGCTGGATGTATGTCATCAGCAATGCCCGGAAACGCCCGTTGTAGTCACCGCGCAATTCGACAGCCCTGCTCTTTGGGCGGAAGCGGCGGAGGCCGGTGTCGCGGAGTTCCTGGCTCCTCCCTTCGCCGCGCCGGAAGTGCGCCGCTGTCTGCTTGCGGCAGCTGCCGGCGACCGGGTTCTTGAGCCTGTTCAGGCCGCGCAATAACACAGCGGGCCTGGCTGCTTCGCCATATAATGGTGTATTCCGTAGGAGTACATCATGGCCTCTGCCTCTGCTCAGTTTGTGGACGCGAATCGAACGCGTCTGCTCGACGAACTGCTCGAGTTTCTGCGCATTCCCAGCGTTTCTACCCTCCCTGAACACCGTGACGACGTGCGAGCCGCGGCTGTATTTGTCGCCGATGCTCTTCAAAAGGCGGGCATGGAAAACGTGGAAGTGATTGCAACGGAGGGCCATCCGCTGATTTATGCCGACTGGATGCATGCTCCCGGTAAGCCTACGGTGTTGTGCTACGGCCACTACGATGTGCAACCGCCTGACCCGCTAGAACTCTGGAAATCCCCTCCCTTTGAGCCGGAGATCCGCGACGGCAACCTCTATGCCCGAGGTTCCGCGGATGACAAAGGCCAGATGTATGCCCATGTGAAAGCCATTGAGGCGCTAGTGCAGACTGCGGGCAAACTTCCTGTGAACGTCAAGTTTCTGGTGGAGGGCGAAGAAGAAATTGGCGGCAAGGGCGTGGCAAGGTATGTGGCCGAGAATCCCGAGAAGCTGAAGGCAGACGTGGCGCTGGTCTCAGACAGCTCGATGTACGCGCCGGGCCTGCCCACCCTTTGCGTGGGTCTGCGTGGGCTGGTGTATACCGAAGTGAAGGTGCGAGGTGCGGCGCGCGATCTGCACTCGGGCATCTATGGCGGCGCTGCACCCAACCCGATCTTTGCGTTAATTGAGATCCTGAGCCAGGCGAAGGACGCTGGGGGGCGCATCCTTATCCCCGGCTTCTACGACGACGTTGATGAACCAACCGCCACCGAACTCGAAAGCTGGCGCTCGTTGCCCTTCAATGAAGCGGAGTTTCTCGCCAATGAGGTAGGGTCAACGGCGATTACCGGCGAGAGCGACCGCACGGTGCTTGAGCGAATGTGGAGCCGTCCCACTTTGGAGGTGCATGGCATTGCTGGCGGCTTCACCGGTGCGGGTGCCAAGACCGTAATTCCAGCTGAGGCCACCGCCAAAGTGAGCTTCCGGCTGGTGCCGCGCCAGGATCCCGGGAAGATCAAGGCTTCGTTTCAGGCCTTCCTGCAGCAGCGGTGCCCGGCCGGCGTCACTGTGGAATTGCATGTCCTCAGCGGAAGCCCCGCCGTAGTGGTAAACCCAGACCACCCGGCCATTCGCGTGGCGGCGAACGCCTTTGCGGAATCGTTCGGGCGCGAGACGGTGTTCGACCGCAGCGGCGGCTCCATCCCCATCGTGGGGGACTTTGCTACCCATCTTGGGATTCCCACCGTGTTGATGGGCTTCGGTTTGCCTGATGACGGACTCCACTCCCCGAATGAGAAATTCGCGGTGGAGAATTATTATAAGGGAATTCAGACTGTTGCTCATTTCCTCCAGCTTTACGGAAATGCGCACTACGGGGAAGTGTCCTGATACCGTCTCTGCCCACGCCAAGTCCACCTGCGCCCGCGCTTGAAGGCGAGGAGTTCTTGCGTTCCGCTGAGGCTGGCAAGCAGGAACATGCTCACATTGTGCGTTCCGCGGGCATCGTTTCCGGTGCCGTTGCCCTTAGCCGCATGACAGGGCTGCTGCGCGAAGTGGTGATGGCCACCTTGTTCGGTGCGGGGCCGGTGATGGATGCCTTCATTCTCGCCTTTCGCATTCCGAACCTCATGCGCGACCTGTTCGCCGAAGGCGCCCTTTCTTCCGCATTTGTTCCCACGTTTACCCAGTACCTAACGGAAAAATCAAAACGCGAGGCGGCAGTACTGGTGCAGCTGGTTTCCACCGCCATCGTACTGTTCGTGGGCGGGCTGTGCTTGCTGGGCATGATCTTCACGCCACAGTTCATTGGCATTGTCGCCAACGATTTCCATTCCGTGCCCGGCAAGTTTGAACTGGCTGTGCAACTCACGCGAATCATGTTTCCGTTCCTGCTGCTGGTGTCGCTCGCCGCACAGGCGATGGGAGTACTGAACGCCTGCAATCAGTTTGCGATTCCTGCCTTGGCATCCAGCTTTTTCAACGTAGGGTCGCTGGCCGTTGGACTCACCCTGGGCTACTGGGCTGGGGGTTACCTGGGCATCTCTCCCATTGAGGGTATGGCCTACGGTGTCCTGTGCGGGGGAGCACTACAGCTCTTCTGGCAGGTTCCCAGCCTGGTGCGCACTGGCTTCCCGTTCGGCGCCCGGTTGGACTGGGCGCACCCCGGCCTCCGGCACATTATGAAGCTGATGGGGCCAGCGATTTTGGGCGGCGCTGCCGTGCAGGTGAACGTGATGGTGAATACTGCTCTCGCGGCGGGAATCTTCGACCCCGAGCGTGGTGCCAGTGGACCCATCAGTTGGCTGGGCTACGCCTTTCGTTTCATGCAACTGCCCTTGGGGCTATTCGGCGTGGCAATCGCGTCGGCCACCTTGCCCTCTATTTCTCGCAGTGCGGCACGCGCGGATTTTGCAGAGTTTCGCGAAACTCTCAGCCGTTCGTTGGGCCTGGTCTTTCTGCTCACCATCCCGTCCTCTGTCGGCCTCTTTCTGCTTGGAGATTCGATGATCGGCGCGATTTATGAAGGCGGCCGATTCGTCTTTTACGATACCCAGCAGACGGCTATGGCGCTGAAGTTCTACACCCTTGGACTGGTGGGCTACGCAGCCACAAAAATCCTGGCGCCTGCCTTCTACGCGATTGATGACGCACGTTTTCCTATGTGGGTGAGTCTCTCGTCAATTCTCACCAACTTCGTCGTGGCCTACTCGATGGTGGAGATTTTCCACGTGGGTTTCTGGGGCCTCGCCCTCAGCACCTCTGTGGTGGCAACGGTGAGTTTCCTGGTGCTGTTTGTCGTAATCCGCAAGCGGCTGCGAGGAGTTTTTGGCCGCCGTCTGCTACGCAGTTTTCTCTTGATCTTGACGGCATCGGGCTTCATGGCCCTGGTTTGCTGGGGCAGCAGCAGCCTGCTGATGCAGACGATGGGGCACACAAAACTAGGTTACCTGGCGGACGTCGCGGTCTCCGTGCCACTCGGGCTGGTGGTCTTTCTTCTTGCCTGCAAGGTGCTTGGCGTCGAGGAGGTTTCTGCCGCGTCACAGGCGGTGGCTGGCCCCGTCAAACGGATGCTCGACCGCCTGCGTGGTAGAATTCGCTCTTGATGAATGAGGATGTCCGCCACCTGGTGCTGATCCAGGGTTTCGATGAGGAAATCGCGCTGCGCAACGCGGAGATCGATAGTCTGCCGCGCCACATCGCCGAGATCAAAAAGCGTCTGCACGTCCATCAGTTGCAGTTGAAGGCAGATAAGGACGCGCTCGTAGCCAACCAAAAGCAGATGCGCGATCTGGAAGGCCAGATTGCGGACCACAAGCAGAAGATCGCCCGCCTGCGCGACCAGATGATGCAGGCCAAGACTAACGAGCAGTACAAGGCCTTCCAGCACGAAATCGAGTTCCACGAGGCGGCGATCCGCGCCGCGGAAGATCGCGAGATCGAGCTGATGGAATCGGCGGAAGCACTGTCCGGCAACGTGTCGGTGGCGGAAAAGGCGCTGGCTGCCGAAGAGGCATCCGTGAAGGCCGAAGCGGCCGAGGCAGAAAAGCGAGTAGCTGTCATCCGGGCGGAGCGCGACCAGTACGAGCAAGAGCGCACGCAGGTACTTGTGCTGGTTTCCAGGGACGTGCGTGCCGCCTATGAAGCATTGAAGTCGCGGGGCCGCAAACAGGTGGTGGCCCAAGTGGAAGGCGGCCAGTGTGGCGCGTGCAGGATCACGGTGCGACTGCAGGTGATCCAGGAACTTGCCCTCACCGACAAACTGTTGCGATGCGAAAACTGCCTCGCCTTCCTCTATGCCGTTCCCGTAACGGCAGTGGATGCGCATGGCCCGAGTGAGACGGGTCAGGTTACGTAGGGCGCTACGTCAACGGGCTTGGCAGCGGGGAGTGGCCCTTCCCAGACTTTTCCACGATATCGAACTCGCACGGCGCGAGATTCTGCTGCCAGCAGCAGGGCGCTACGCAAACGTCCACCCGCCCAGCTCAACGAGACGCCCAACGCTCCCCGCGCCCTCAAACCATCTACGCTGCCTTCCGGCCAGGCGTCGGGCAGCGCGGGCAGCAGGTGAATGTCGCCCTCGTGGCTCTGAACCAGCATTTCCGCCAGTCCAGCGGCGCCGCCAAAGTTACCGTCGATCTGGAACGGAGGATGGGCGCACATCAAGTTCGGCATCGCACCTCCGCCGAGGCGATCACTTCCAGGGAGCCTTGCCGGCTGGATGAGGTTCTGGTACAGCCGCCATGCCCGGTTTCCGTCGCCCAAACGGGCCCACAGGTTCACCTTCCACGCCATGGCCCAGCCTGTGCCGCCGTCGCCGCGACGTTCCAGGCTTCGCTTCACGCCATCAAACTCTCGGGGGGTACCAGCCCGCCCGATATGCGCTCCAGGGTGGAGCCCGTAAAGGTGCGACACGTGGCGGTGCTGCGGCTCTGCTTCGGCGAAGTCTTGGCTCCATTCGAGCAACTGGCCTTCGCTTCCTATTCGGTAGGGAGGCAGTTTCGGAAGGGCCTCCGCTACCTGCGTTTCTATCGGGCCGCCCAGCCCGAGTGTCTTGGCCGCATGGTGCACGGCAAGGAACGTCTCACGGATGGTGGCGATGTCGCAGGTGGGGGAAATGCTGACGGATGCAGCCTTTCGATTTGCTCCTTCCCCTGCTAGAAACGCATTCTCGGGCGACGTACCCACCGGCGTCTGCAACCGGCCTTGAGCATCGGGCCGCAGCCAGGCCAGGAAGAACTCGGCGGCTCCGCGCAGCAGGGGGTAGGCCCGGTTGCGCAGGAAATCGAGGTCGCCCGTGAAGAGATAGTGTTCCCAAAGGTGGGCCGTCAACCAGCCGGCAGCCATTGGCCAAAATGAGGCGCGGGTGCCGCCATCCACAGGTTGTGCGCCGCGCCAGATGGTGGTGTTGTGGTGGGCCACCCAGCCGGGCCGCTGGTACATTTGCCGGGCAACTTGCCCGCCGTCAACGGCCAGTTCCTCCACCATGCGCAGCAGGGGTTCTGTGCATTCACTGAGGTTGGTGACTTCGGCGGGCCAGTAGTTCATCTCGGTGTTGATGTTTATGGTGTAAGCGCCGCCCCACGGCGGGATTACGTGCTCGTTCCAGATGCCCTGCAGGTTCAACGGCTGCGATCCGGGCCGTGATCCGCTGATCATCAGATAGCGGCCAAACTGGAAATAGAGCGCGGCCAGGGCGCTATCGGGTTCCTTCTGATTGCGCAGAAGGCGCTCATCGGTGGGGAGTGCGGCGTTCGCAGCCAGGGCGCCCAGATTCAGACTCACGCGCCGGAAGAGCTGCTGGTAGTCGCGAATATGTTCGGCAAGCAGGGCATCGAAACCCTTGGCGCGGGCGAGCGCGAGGTGCTGCTCCGCTTCGGCACGCTCGTCCTTGCCCTGCTTGCTGGGGCTCCGTGTGGGTCCGTTGAAGCTGGTGCCACTGGTTATCAGCAACAGAATGTCTCCGCCAGCGGTGATACGCACCCCTTGGCTATCCGCTTCCACGTGCGAACCGGGTGCCTCCACCTCCAGCGCAGTGACGAAGCGCATGCCCAGTCCGCCGGCGCGCTCCCCATAAAGAATTTGCCCAGCCTGTGGTTTGCGATGGCCATCAGATGTCCAGAGTTCGGGATACTTCCAGGTTTCACCGCTCTGTTCCACCTGGCGCAAGGTGCGGCGCAAGACGAATCCAGGCGCTTGGCCCTCCAGGCGCATCGCCCCAGGCTTCTGGTGGACCAATTCAGCCGGATGCGGAGAAGTGATCCGCACGCGCAGTAACTGGCCGGGGTTCAGGCCGCGAAGCCGCACCACCAGGCAGCGCGCTGGGTGGCTGCAGAAGTACTCTCGCCGATGGATCGCCCCGGCGGCGGGAAACTGGGCGCTGGCAACCGCGGTATCAATATCGAGTTCGCGACGGTATGCGCCAGGGCTACCTGTGTCGCTGGTTTCAATCCAAAGGTCTCCCAAGGGCTGATAGCAGTTCTGCGGCCGTCCCAGCCAGCGCTGCCGCATACGTTCCTCGGCTTCGACATACTTACCTTCGGCCACCATGCGCACGATCTCGTCGTAATCCTTGCTGATGTCGAGCGGCAGATCGCGCTGGCCGGGCTCTCCGGAGTACAGGGTGTCGTCGT